>CAZADK010000916.1:0-1502 GCA_964483855.1 uncultured Rhodoferax sp. | reverse complement strand
TGCAAACGCTCGCCGGCTGGATGCTGGGCGTCACGCGCTACATGGTGCCGTCATCCGAACAACCGGTGCGTGCGGCAAGGGTCGCCGAACTGGTGGACCTGGCATTGCATGAGCTGCCGCGGGGCAGCCATGTACTGGGTGCGGCCCTGGTCTGGCAGGCCGCACGGGGCGACGCGCTGCAGATGCGCAGGCTGCTCAGGCAGCACTCTTCGCACCGGCATGTGACGCCCGTGGCCGTCGCAGGCACGACGATGCCCGGAGCGCAGTCGGTGCAGCAACGGCCAACCCCCTGACGCAAAGCGCCGGTCGGCGACGTCTCAAGACGCCGTCGGCAGAACCAGATCGCTGCCGCTGGCCCCGAACGCACGTTTCTTCAAATTCGCCAGCTGATCGCGAACTTGCGCTGCCTGCTCGAACGCCAGGTTGCGCGCATGTTCGAGCATCAACTTCTCGAGCCGCTTGATCTCGCGGCTGACGTCCTTCTCGCTCATTTCCTCGACCTGGGCGCGTTGCATTGCGTCCTGCTCCAGGCGTTCGATCTCACGGCCGGCCTTCTCGCTGTAGACGCCATCGATCAAATCGCGCACATTCTTGACGATGGAACGCGGCGTGATGCCGTGCAACTGGTTGTATTCCACCTGGCGTTCGCGCCGGCGGTTGGTCTCGCCGATGGCGCGGGCCATCGAATCGGTCACCCGGTCGCCATACAAAATGGCGCGACCACCGAGGTTGCGCGCAGCGCGGCCGATGGTCTGGATCAGGCTGCGCTCCGAACGTAGGAAGCCCTCCTTGTCCGCATCCAGGATCGCCACCAGCGACACCTCGGGAATATCGAGACCTTCCCGCAACAGGTTGATACCCACCAGCACATCGAATGTCCCCAGCCGCAGATCGCGCAGGATCTCGACCCGCTCCACCGTTTCGACGTCACTGTGCAGGTAACGCACCTTGACTCCGTTGTCGCTCAGGTAATCGGTCAGCTGTTCGGCCATGCGTTTGGTCAAGGTCGTGATCAGCACCCGTTCGGACTTCTCGACCCGGATCCGGATCTCTTGCAGCACATCGTCCACCTGATGCGTCGCCGGACGCACCTCGACCTGCGGATCGACCAGTCCGGTGGGCCGCACTAGCTGCTCGACCACCTGGCCGGCATGGTCCTTTTCCCACTGCGCCGGCGTCGCCGACACAAAAACTGCCTGGCGCATGCGCGCCTCGAACTCCTCGAATTTCAGCGGCCGGTTGTCGAGTGCACTCGGCAGCCGGAAACCATATTCCACCAGCGTGGTCTTGCGCGAGCGGTCACCGTTGTACATGGCGCTGAACTGGCCGATCAAGACGTGCGACTCGTCCAGGAACATCACCGCGTCCTTGGGCAGGTAGTCGGTCAGCGTGGCTGGCGGGTCGCCGGGCGCCGCGCCCGACAGGTGCCGGGTGTAGTTCTCGATACCTTTGCAATGCCCGACCTCGCTGAGCATCTCCAGGTCGAAGCGGGTGCGCTGCTC
>CAZADK010000915.1:0-1502 GCA_964483855.1 uncultured Rhodoferax sp. | reverse complement strand
ACCAAAGGCCGCGACGAAAGCAAGCAACAATCCAACCCGTTTGATCCACGCCGGGCGGAGCGTGTCAATGACTTTGCTGCAGGTGGCGGAATTAATTTAGTGTGTTGGGCTGGTTGGTATTCAGGTTGTTTGAGTCCTTGGGTGGGTTGATCCATACCTCGGTAGGCAGCTGATGGGGCTTCGGCTGCCTGCCCTTGAAGCGGTTTGGGTGTGCCAGAAAGGCTTTATCGAGGGTGGCTTGCCGAGTGGCATGGATAGCCTGGGCAGTGCCGTAGTGGATGCTGTGGGGTGTCATGTAGCCGATGCCAGAGTGTTGGTGCTCGTCGTTGTAAAAGGCGAAGAATTGCTGACAGAAAGCGCGTGCATCGGCCAGGCAGCCGAAGCGCGCCGGGAAGTCGGGGCGGTACTTCAAGGTCTTGAATTGGGCCTCGCTGAACGGGTTGTCGTCGGACACATAAGGTCGGCTGTGACTCTTGGCCACGTCCAGGTCGACCAGCAAGGCGGCCACCGGTTTGGAGCGCATGCTGGTACCGCGGTCGGCGTGCAGTGTGAGCATGCCGCGCTCGACGTCGTGGCGGCCCACGGTATCGGCGATCAGTTGCTCAGCCAGGTCTGAGCTCTCACGATCGGCGATCAGCCAGCCCACGACATAGCGGCTGAAGATATCCAGAATCACGTACAGGTGAAAGTACGTCCACTTGACCGGTCCGCGCAGCTTGGTGATGTCCCAGGACCAGACCTGGTTGGGTGCGATTGCCAGCAGCTCGGGCTTGGTGTAGGCCGGGTGAACGAGTTGGTTGCGCCGCTCCCCAGAGCCACCGGTGCGCTCCAGCAATCGGTACATGGTGCGTACCGAGCCAAGATAGCGGCCCTCATCGAGCAGCGTGGCGTGCACAGCCGCCGGCGCGGTGTCCATGAAGCGCTCGCTGTTGAGCGTATCGAGCAGCGCCTGGTTCTCCTGGGCGTCCAAGGCCATCGGCGGTGGCGGGCGTGCCGGGCGCGCCGGCTTTGGCCCCACAAAGGTCGCACGGCGCTGGCTGGCGAGGTACCGCGCAGGCGCGCCGCGCGGTAGCCCCAGGGCCTGGCACGCTGCCACGGCGCCATGGGTCGGGATGAGTTCTTGCACGCTGGTCATCAGGTGCTCCCGTGCTTGTCGTCGGCTGTAGCCAAGCCCAACAGAACTGCAAGTTTTTTTTGGACCTCGATGACCAGATTGGCCTTGTCAAGGCTGACCTGCAGGCGCTGGTTATCCCGCGTCAGTTGAGTGATGAGCACGGTGTCCGCCCGGGCGGGATCGGCCTTGGGGCCTCGTTTGCGCGGTGCCAGCGCCGCAAGGTCAGCTGCCTCACGCTGACGGCGCCACGTGGTCAGCGAGGAGGAATAGACCCCTTCACGGCGCAGCAACGCACCGACCTCGCCGGGCTGGGTGCACCGGTCCACGGCCTCAAGAATGCGGCGCTTGGTGGCGTTGGAAAAGCTGCGCCGACGTGCGTGCGGCACGA
>CAZADK010000914.1:0-1504 GCA_964483855.1 uncultured Rhodoferax sp. | reverse complement strand
GCGTTGTTCGCTGCCAACCTGGGCTTGTCGCCGCGTTTCAGCGCAACCCCGTCCGACAGGATGCTGACCGCCTCGTTGAGCAGCACGTCCCTGGCGGAGTCGCGCGTCTTTTCAGCGGCCAGGTCCTTGGACAGGTTGCGTTCGTTCGCCTGCAGCCCGTCGTCCGCCAGCGCGCTGGCCGTGGCCCGGGCCGCGCCTGTTCCAGTCGCGCCCTGCAGGGCGGACAGACGCTTTTGCTGCTGGTCGCGTTCCTTGCGCCTGACCACTTCGTTGAGCGAAATGACATTGCCTTTGCGCAGCAGCCGTGCAAGGGCGACGTCCTCCAGCCGGCTCTGAAAGTCCTTGTCGCGCCGCACGCGGTTCTCGTGTAGTGCCAGCAGGGCGGGGAGCTGGCTTTTCACGTCGCCCACCGGGGCATAGTCAGCGGCCTTGATGCTGGTCCAGGGCAAGGCATTGTCGAAGCTCGATTCGCCGTAGTCTGCCGGGTCCATCGTCTCGGGGAACGCGATGTCCGGCGTCACGCCGCGCAACTGAGTCGTGCCACCATCGACGCGGAAGAACTGTGCAATCGTCAACTTGAGTTCGCCATACGCCGGCTTGGCATTCTTGGCGATCTGGTCGAGGCTGGCCACGGTCTGGACCGTACCCTTGCCAAAGCTGGGCTCGCCGATGATCAGGCCGCGGCCATAGTCCTGGATGGCCGCGGCGAAAATCTCGGACGCCGAAGCCGAAGCCCGGTTGATCAGCACGCCCAGTGGCCCCTCCCAGGCGATGCTGGTGCCGACGTTCCTCTCCACGGCGATGCCGCCCTGCGCATTGCGCGCCTGCACGACCGGCACCTTGCCAACGAACAGGCCGGTCAATTCGACCGCCTCCCTGAGCGAGCCGCCTCCGTTGTTACGCAGGTCCACCAGCAGGCTGTCCACTTTCTGCGCTTTCATGTCGGCCATCAGCCGGGCCACGTCGCGGGTAGCGCTGCGGTAGTCCTTGACGCCCTTTTGCCTGCCGCCGAAGTCTTCGTAAAACGAGGGCAGGGTGATCACACCGACACGACGCTTGGTGGCGCCTTCCGTCACCGAGTAGATCCTGCCCTTGGCCGCCCGATCCTGCATCGTGATGGTGTTGCGCACCAGGACGACGGCCTTGTTCGGGACATCGGCCCCGCTGCTGGCCGGCAGGATGTCGAGCCGTACCGTCGACTTCGCCGCGCCGCGGATCAGGGCCACGGTGTCGTCCAGGCGCGCACCGACCACGTCTTCCATCGGGCCGGTCGTGCCCTGCGCCACGCCGACGATGCGGTCGCCCACCTGCAGTTGGCCGGACAGGCTGGCGGGCCCCCCGGGCACCAGTTCCCGGATCGTGGCGTAGCCATCGATGTCCATCAGCACGGCGCCGATCCCTACCAGCGACAGGCGCATGGCGATATCGAAGTCCTCGGCGGCGCGCATCTCCACGCCCGAAGAGGCGTAACCCACCGGGTAACGCACCAACTCGCGATTGATGG
>CAZADK010000913.1:1264-1506 GCA_964483855.1 uncultured Rhodoferax sp. | reverse complement strand
GTGTGGCGGTCGCTGGCGCGAGAACCACCCGCCGCGGGCTGTCGAGCGTGTTCAGCCCGGGCCACGGCCGGCCCAGGCCCTGGGGACGCCCGGAGTCAGTGGTCGGGGTTCGCCAGCCGCTGCGCGATCTCGCGCTCTGCGACCAGCCAGTCGTCGAGTTCCTGGCAGGGGGTGAAGCTGCGCGCCTGGGCGATGAAGAACGCCGCTTCGCAGATCATGGCGTGTCGTTGCGCCGGGTCGGT
>CAZADK010000913.1:0-1254 GCA_964483855.1 uncultured Rhodoferax sp. | reverse complement strand
TCCATGCAATCCACCCCCGAAACGCGCGCCGTCCCACTGCCGGCAAAGGGCCCGACTCTGCCGGCAGTGGGACGGCGCGCGTTTCGGGGGTGGATTGCATGGATGCAGCTGATGCCATGGTGAACTCTCCTGGTGGTTTAGCTGAAAAGGTATCGCCCGCATATGTCAGAGCTACGACGCAGCGCTGGTACTTGAGCGTTTGTTGATCTAGCTCAACCTGGCCAAGGGCACCTGCGCCGTTCTCGACCGCTTGTGGGCGGCATTCGGTCGGGCAGACCCCCCGAGCCGGGAAGCCATCGACCGCGCGGGCCTGCGGCATCGGCCGGCGCACCCTGTGCCGCATAAAGAGCGGCGAGCCCGGCTCATGGCCAACAACGAAAACCTCTGCTACGTCCACAAGCCACTGCCGTACATGGAGTTTTCCCTGGAACAGGTCGAGCAGACAGCCCTGATGTCCACGAAAGGGGCGGTCTTGGTAAATGTTCCGAGCCCTGAGCGCTACACCCTGCACAAACTGCTGGTCCACGGCGTTCGAGCAGGGGCAAGCTTGAGGGCCTCTGCTTCCAGAACTTCAAGACTCGTAGTGATGGTGATCTCCTACGCGACTGTGTTGAACAACCCGTGGCTTGCCGCAAACCGTGCTGGCGCCGGGTTTGGCTTGGTCGGCATCGGTGTATTTCTGTCCGTGCGTCAAACCAATGGTGCCGGCGAGCTGACAGGCCAGGTATTCGGCGACAACAGCGCACCTGCGATTTTCACCATGCTGCCGGATGGAAACAGCAAGGACGCCCAAACCACCCGTCAACGGATGCGGGTGTTGGAGCCGAGGGCGGCGCCACGTGCCGGTGCCGCAGGCGCGGCGGCATCTGGCGGCACCAGATAAGCGCGGGAGGTGAAGATCAGCTTCTCTCGCCGGGCCATGGCCTCCTCGTACCGCGCCCGGGTGCCGGGGTCGTCCTCGCCCAACGGCGGCTGCTCGGGCAGAAAGTGCCCGTAGGGGTCGCGGCCTCGCACCAGCAGCGCGCTATCTTCATGTCCCACGTGGCGCACGTGGGCCGGCACATAACGGATGGCGTAACCCACTCGGCGCCGGGCCGAGGGGTTGCCCCGAGAGCCGTGGATCGTGCACAGGTGGTGCAGCGACATCTGGCCGGCGCGCAGCTCCAGGTCCACCGCGCGCGCTGCGTCCGCTCCTCGCGCCACCGCGCCGCGGAACAGCGTGCCCGGGTGCGAATCCAGCGCATCGTGGTTCAC
>CAZADK010000912.1:0-1506 GCA_964483855.1 uncultured Rhodoferax sp. | reverse complement strand
AGGAGTTCTACTTCCCCGACCAGGGCGAGCGCAGCGCCTACTTCGACGACTACGTGCGCCGCTACACCGACATGCCGATGCTGGTGATGCTCAAGGAGCACGCCCTGCCCGACGGCCAGACGATCATGGTGCCAGACCGTTATCTGCGCGCCTCCGACTTCAACGGCAAGCTGGGCCAGGCCAACAACCCGGAATGGAAGACGGTCGCGTTCGACAGCGAAGGCAAGGTGGTGCTGCCAAACGGCGCCATCGGTTTCCGCTGGGGCCCGGACGGCCGCGCCGACCAGGGCCAATGGAACCTGCAGGCCAAGGAAGCGCGCCACGGGAGCGACGTCAAGCTGCGCCTGTCGGTCATGGAGGGTGACCAGGTGGGCATGGAAACGGCCAAGGTCGGTTTCCCCTACTTTGGCGGCATCGTCACGCCCAACTTCCAGCACAACGACAGCGGCGACAGTGCCAAGGACGTGCTGGTGCGCACGGTGCCGGTGCAGCGTATCGCACTGGGCAAGGAGGGCGACAAACGCGAGGCGCTGGTTGCCACGGTGTTCGACCTGCAGGTGGCCAACTACGGCGTCGCGCGAGGCCTCCCCGATGAGCTGGCGGCCAGGGACTTCGACGACGACACGCCGTATACGCCGGCCTGGCAGGAGAAGATCACCGGCACGCCGCGCGCGCAGCTGATCACGGTGGCACGCCAGTTCGCCGAGAACGCGCACAAGACCCATGGCAAGTCCATGGTCATCATCGGCGCGGCGATGAACCACTGGTACCACAGCGACATGAACTACCGCGGCATCATCAACATGCTGATGATGTGCGGCTGCATCGGGCAAAGCGGCGGCGGCTGGGCGCACTACGTGGGCCAGGAAAAGCTGCGGCCGCAGACTGGCTGGACCGCTTTGGCCTTTGCGCTGGACTGGATCCGTCCGCCGCGCCAGCAGAACTCGACCAGCTTCTTCTACGCCCACACCGACCAGTGGCGCTACGAGAAACTCACGATGGAAGAGATCGTCTCGCCACTGGCCGACAAGAAGCTGTACGGCGGCAGCATGATCGACTACAACGTGCGCGCCGAACGCATGGGCTGGTTGCCGTCGGCACCCCAACTGCAGACCAACCCGATGCAGGTGGTGCGCGATGCCGCCGCCGCCGGCATGGACGCCAAGGAATATGCAGTCAAGTCGCTCAAGGACGGCACGCTCAAGATGAGTTGCACCGATCCGGACCACCCGGACAACTGGCCGCGCAACATGTTCATCTGGCGCTCCAACCTGCTGGGCTCCAGCGGCAAGGGCCATGAATACTTCCTCAAGCACCTGCTGGGCACCAGCCACGGGGTGCAAGGCAAGGACCTGGGAGAAGAGGGCCCCCACGCGCTTCGTACCACCCCCCCAGGGGACTCGGCCGACTTGGGGCGGCCCGGCGTTGGCCACTCGGCAAAACCGACCGAGGTGGTCTGGCACGACAAGGCGCCCGAAGGCAAGCTCGACCTCCTGGTCACGCTCG
>CAZADK010000911.1:0-1508 GCA_964483855.1 uncultured Rhodoferax sp. | reverse complement strand
GCGTTCGAGCGATGACCGCGCAACATCGCGCGTGTGCTCTGCAGTGCCTGCAGGATTTCCAGCGATTGGTCGTACAGTGTCTGGCCGGCGGGTGTCAACCGGGTCGGGTAGGAGCTGCGGTCGACCAGGTCGCTGCCGGCCCAGGCCTCGAGCGACTGGATGCGGCGCGAGAACGCTGGCTGCGTCACATGCCGCAGCTGCGCCGACCGGCTGAAACTGCGCGTTTCTGCCAGGCTGACGAAGTCCTCGAGCCATTTGGTTTCCATCCCCGGATTATGCGGCGGCGCACAACGGGCCATGCGTTTCCTGCATGGGGCTGGCGGGTCAATGCAGGGTGCCCGGGAAGATCCACAGCAGCGCAGCGGTCATGGTCGCATAACGCAGGAACTTGCCGATCGCCATGTACAGCACACACGGCCAGAAGGGCATGCGCAGCCAGCCTGCAACCCCGCACAGGGGATCGCCCACGATCGGCAGCCACGAAAGCAGGCAGGCCCTGGGTCCGAGCCGCTCGAGCCAGCGCAGGGCCCGGATGTGGGATGGCGAATGCCGGACCTTGTCCACCAGCTGGTGGGCCCCGAAGCCCATGAACCAGGTCAGCGCGCCGCCCAGCGTATTGCCGGCGGTGGCCACCAAGATGGCGGGCCAGAACAGGCTCGGGTTGATCTTGACCAGGCCAAATACCACGGGCTCCGAGCCCATCGGCAGCAGCGTAGCCGACACAAACGAGACCAACAGCACCGTGCTCAGGCCGTATTGCGGCAGGGCCAGCAACAGAATCAGGTTGTCAATCCAGGCTTGCATCGGTGCGCCGAGTATAGGGAGCCGGCACGCCTGCACCGGATCGGCCACCGGATTTCGGTTGCTGAAATTTTGAGCAGTTAGAATCTGGGCGCGTGCACCAGCACACTGAGCGCCAGACCATCCCCAAGACCCTGTTCTCCAGCCATCCGAGCCCATGCAGATCGGTCAGTACGCCCTTGCCAGCCCGTTCATGGTGGCCCCGATGGCGGGTGTGACCGATCGCCCGTTCCGCCAGTTGTGCCGGCGCCTGGGTGCCGGGCATGCCGTCAGCGAGATGGTGACGTCGCGGCCCGACCTGTTTGGCTCGCTCAAGACCTCGCGCCGCACCAACCACGATGGCGAGCCAGGTCCGATTGCGGTGCAGATTGCAGGCACCGACGCGCAGATGATGGCCGATGCTGCAGCCTACAACATCGATCGCGGCGCCCAGATCATCGACATCAACATGGGCTGCCCTGCCAAGAAGGTTTGCAACAAGTGGGCTGGCTCGGCATTGATGCAGGATGAGGCGCTGGCGCTGTCCATCGTCGAGGCGGTGGTGCGGGTTTGCGCGCCACGCGCAGTGCCGGTCACGCTGAAAATGCGCACCGGCTGGTGTCAGGCGCATCGCAATGCGGTGCGCATCGCGCGCGATGCGCAGAGCGCCGGTGTGCAGATGCTGGTGATCCACGGCCGCACCCGCGAGCAAGGTTACAAGGGTGAGG
>CAZADK010000910.1:0-1508 GCA_964483855.1 uncultured Rhodoferax sp. | reverse complement strand
TGCCGAAGGACTTGCGGATACCCGCGATCTGCAAAGAAGAAGCCATGCGGTTCATCCTTTCACGGCGCCGGCCGTGAGTCCCTTGACGAAGTATTGGCCGGCCAGCACGTAGACCAGCATGGTGGGCAGGCCGGCGATGATGGCCGCCGCCATGTCGACGTTGTAGTTCTTGACGCTGCTGGTGGTGTTGGCCATGTTGTTCAGTCCCACTGTCACCGGCTTGCTGTCGGCGCCGCTGAACGCCACGCCGAACAGGAAGTCGTTCCAGATATTGGTGAACTGCCAGATCAGCGTGACCATCAGGATCGGGGTGGACATCGGCACGACGATGCGCAGGAAGATGCGCCAGAAACCCGCGCCGTCGATCCGGGCAGCGTTGATCAGCTCGCGCGGGATCGCGGTGTAGTAATTGCGGAAGAACAACGTGGTGCCCGCCATGCCTGCCAGGCAATGCACCAGGATCAGGCCGACGATGGAACTCGAAATACCCAGGTATCCGAGCACCTGGCTCATCGGCAGCAGCACGACCTGAAACGGCATGAACACACCGAACAGCAGGAAGCCGAACAGCACCTCGCTGCCCCGGAATCGCCACATGCCGAGCACGTAGCCGTTGACCGCGCCCCAGGCCGTCGAGATCAGCACCGCGGGAACGGCCATGACGACGGAGTTCATGAAATACGGCTTCAGGCCACGGCAGTCGACGCCGGTGCAGGCGGACGACCAGGCCAGGGTCCAGGCCTCGAGGTTCAGCGCCCCCGGCAGGCTCAGCAGGTTGCCGGTGCGGATCTCCTCGGCGTCCTTGAACGACGTGGCCAGCATCACATACAGGGGCGCGAGGAAGAAGAACGCGGCCACCAGCAACAAGCCGTATACCGCGGCGCGGGGCAGGACTTTAGCGATCATGGGGCTTGGCGCGAAGTTCGCTGTACAGATAAGGCACCACGATCGCGGCCACGGTGGCCAGCATCATCGTGGCACTGGCGGCGCCCAGGCCGATCTGCCCACGGGTGAAACTCATCACATACATGAAGGTGGCCGGAACATCGGTGGCGTAACCCGGGCCGCCGGAGGTCAGCGCCATCACCAGGTCGAAACTCTTGATCGACAGGTGCGACAGCACCAGGATGGTGGAGAACACGACCGGACGCAGCACCGGCAGGATGATGCGCCAGTAGATCCGCGGCAGCGAGGCGCCGTCGATCTGCGCCGCCTTGATGATGCTGTCGTCGATGCCGCGCAAGCCCGCCAGGAACAGCGCCATCGCGAAACCCGCCGATTGCCAGACGCCGGCCAGCACCACGCAGTAGATGGCCATGTCGGATTGCACCAGCCAGTCGAAACTGAAACTGCTCCAGCCCAGGTCGTGCATGAGTTTTTCCAGGCCCAGGCTGGGGTTGAGAATCCATTTCCAGGCGGTGCCGGTCACGATGAACGACAAGGCCATCGGATATAGGTAGATGGTGCGCAGCAGACCCTCGGCGCGCACCTTCTGGTCCAGGAAGATG
>CAZADK010000909.1:0-1511 GCA_964483855.1 uncultured Rhodoferax sp. | reverse complement strand
GTTCCTGCGTCTGGGTGACGTCCGTGAAACGATTCCGGCATTTGCCGACGTCGGCATGGATCAGCGCGGCGCGGGGCCGGGCCTCGTCGGCAAATGCCGGAATCGTTTCACGGACGTCACCCAGACGCAGGAACCGGTCGGGCGGGGTGCAATCCGCATGGGCTGCCACCAGCCGCTCGAAGACGAAGATCGGGTGGTCCGGGAAGCGCTCCCGAAGATGGTCGTAGGTCCGGCCGTTGCCTAGCCCCAATTCCAGCACCGGGCCCTGCAGGCCCTGGAGCTGGGTTGCCAACATGTCAATGCAGGCGCGTTGGGCCTGCATGCGGCGGATGAAGGAATCCAATCGGCTCATCGGGTGGTTTCCTTTCGGAAGTCTTGTGCGATCTTCAGGTGGCACCTTTGTCGAGCGGCGCAGGCAGGTGCTGATTTCGCGCCCTGGTTTCAGCCCGCGTCACTTCGGTCGCGCAGACTTGATGGGCTTGTCGGGCTGACTCAACCTCCCCGCGCGCAGTTCCTTGACCGCCCCCACCACTAAGCGGGCACCATTGCGCACCTCTTGCTGCATGGCGTTGTCCTCGTCCAGCGCCTTGCAGGGGTGGATGTTGCGGCCGTATTCCGAGTTGAGGAGACTCAGGGCCGGCCCAGCCGGTCTTGTCAGAGGAGCCTTACGGCCTTCGTCGTAGGCCTTCCAGGCGATGTCTTCCAGTCGCGCGATCGCGGCTTGCTCCACAGCGATACCCGAGTCCGCGAAGCCGGCGCGGTAGCGTTCACCAAAAACCTGTCGCGTCAGCGCTGCGGGCGCCTGGCCCTTGCGAATTTCAATCATTGGGGGCAACTCTGCCGGGATCTTTGCGCATTGATGCGTTTCAGTGTGCGCCGATGGATGGCCGTCAGTCTGTGCGCTATGCAACACAGCGCCGCCGTGATGGTGCAGGCGCTGCCGCGTCAACGAAACCTGCAGCGCGCTGGTGTTCGACGCGCAAGGCGCCATGAATCCGCACGTTTCGCATGCGATCGATCCGGCGGTGCGGCCAAACGAAGCACAATGGGCCAGGCTCCGCGCACCGGTGTCCGGCAACATTCGCGCAGCCACCAACACAGAGATCACACCATGAGCCAGGCGCGAAATTCCTCCAAGTCGATCGATCCCACCGCCGCCAAGAGCGATTTGTTGGTGGTGCTGCTTGAAGGGATTCACGCGTCGGCCGTCGAGGCGCTGCGCCACGACGGCTATACGCGTATCGTCACCCATGCCAGGTCGCTGGCCGACGCCGAGTTGCGCACGGCGCTGGCCGAGGCGAGCTTTCTGGGAATACGCTCCCGCACACAGCTGACCGCAGAAGTTCTGCAGCAGCCAAACCGGTTGGCAGCCATCGGCTGCTTCTGCATCGGCACCAACCAGGTCGATCTGGGAGCCGCCATGCGCCTGGGTATTCCGGTGTTCAATGCGCCGTTCTCCAACACGCGCAGCGTGGCCGAGCTGGTACTGGCGCAGATCATCATGTTGATGC
>CAZADK010000908.1:0-1516 GCA_964483855.1 uncultured Rhodoferax sp. | reverse complement strand
CGCGGTGCACCGCGCGATGGCGCAGTGGCAGATCCAGTGTCCGCTGATGATCGTCAAGGGTGACGGCACACTGGCGCTGGCCGAGACCGTTGCGTTGCGGCCGATCGAGACGGTGCTGTCGGGTCCGGCGGCCAGCCTGGTCGGCGCGCAGTGGTTGTCGGGCCTGAACAGTTTCATCTTGTCCGACATGGGCGGCACGACGACCGACCTGGGCATCCTGCAGGACGGCCGCCCGCGCATCAACGAGCAGGGTGCCGAGGTCGGCGGCTGGCGCACCATGGTGCGCGCCATCGACGTGCGCACCATCGGGTTGGGCGGCGACAGCGAGATCCACATCGGATCGAATGGCCGTATCGGCGTCGGGCCGCAGCGCGTCGCCCCGGTTGCGCTGCTCGGCGCATTGTTCCCCGAACTGCTGGATCTGCTGGAGGCCGACATCGCCGACGTGGACGGCGGTTCCGCGCTGCATGGCCGGTTCGTGTTGCTGCCGTTCGGCGCCCGCAGCGGCGCCGTCCCCGCTGAACTCGGCCCGCGCGAGCACGAGATGCTGATGCGGGTGACTGACCGCCCGCAGCCGATGCGCCGGTTGGCGCGCTCGTTCGGTGCCCAGCGCACGGTGTTGTCGCTCAAGCGCAAGGGTCTGTTGCAGATCGGAGGGCTGACGCCGTCGGACGCGGCCCACGTGCTGGGCCTGCAGCACAACTGGTCCACCCCCGCGGCCATGCTGGCCGCGCAACTGGGCTGCCGGTTGCGCGAGATGAAACTGCCCACGCCCGAACGCACCCAGCAGTTCGCGCGCGACATCTGGAGCGAGACGGTGCGCCTGAGCGCACGCGCCATCCTGGATACCGCCGTGGGTGAGCATCTGCAGGAGGACAAGCTGGTGCATGCGGTGTGCGCCGGCGATGGCCAGCTTGGTCTGGCGCGTATCAGCGTGACGCCGACGATTCCGGTGGTCGCGGTTGGCGGCCCGGTCGGCGTCTATTACGGCGAGGTGGGTCGGCGCCTGGGTTGCCAGATCGTGTTCCCGCAGTACTGCGATGTCGCCAATGCGATCGGTGCGGCAACCGGTGTCGTCGCGCAGCGGGTCGATGTGCATGTGGCCGGCGACGGCAGCGGCCTGTTCGTGTTGCATTCGCCGGTGGGCACGCGCCAGTTCACCGACCCGGCGCTGGCGATCGAGGCGGCGATGGCACTCGCGCGACAGGCCGCCACCGATGCGGTGCTGGCCATGGGGGCGTCGAATCCGGAGGTTCGCCTGGTGCTGCGCAAGCAGTTGCTGCCCAATGCCAGCAGCGACGCGGGGCTGCTGGAGGCGGTGGTCAGCGCCGAGGCGATCGGGCGGCCGGACGCGGCGGGCTGAGAGCGCCCCCGGCCCTGGCTTCGCCAGGCCCCCCGAGGGGTCTTGCCCTGCGGGCCGGGGCGCACACGCTGGTGGTATCGCGCGTACGTGCCCGCCCGGGCCCGCAAGGCAACCCGGCCCTACGCTGCGACAGTCCTGGCGCAGTGCAACAAC
>CAZADK010000907.1:0-1516 GCA_964483855.1 uncultured Rhodoferax sp. | reverse complement strand
AGGTGGCCAGAGCGATCAACCCTGTTGCAGCGAAGCAATCAACGGGCAGGCTACCTTGCCACGCGCGGATCCGCAGCGTTTGACCAGTTGGTCGAGCACCGACTCGATGCGAACAAGATCCGCCAGTCTTTCGCGCACATCGACCAGCTTCCTTCTGGCCAGTTCGCGTGCGTCCCGGCAATGCGCGCCGTCATCGAGTCGCAACAATTCGGCCACCTCGTCCAGTCTGAAACCCAGGCGCTGTGCCGACTTGATGAATCGCACCCGTGCCAACGCTGTCGCGCCATAACGCCGGATACCGCCGTCCACACGCGCCGGCTCCGGCATCAGGCCCTTGCGCTGATAAAAGCGAATGGTTTCCAGATTGACGCCGGCCAGCTGTGCCAAGGCGCCTATCGTCATGTTGCTGTCAATGGCAGTGTCAGGGGAATGCATGGCAGGGCTTGACTCCGTACTTGGGTACGGGACTAAGCTTGCACCATGTTGACGCAAAAGTCCATTGCATTGGGCGCGCCTCGAGGGCGTCTGGCTTTTGAATCGCGGTGAACCCCTTTGGGAGACGCGATGCTAACTGCAGTTATTGAAGCCGACACCTGCTGCCGTGCTCAATACCTAGAAGGACTTGAGCCGCCTGAAAAGCGGTCAGACGGTGCGGGTGGTGTCCACCGAAGCCGGCGCTGATGCATTCAAGCGCGTCGTGTGAAGGCGCGCACTGCGGGCGGTGCCGCCCGTATCGGATTAGCCGCGTGCGGCCGCTGATCCCGTGTGACCAGACGAACAGTGTTCCCGTTGTAAGAACTATCCCTCGAAGTCAGACTCATGTTGGATGCAAGGAGCAGCTTGAGCCCGAACCCCGATCTCCCTGGCATGCGCGAACCGCGCGCGCCGTTGGCCGACCCGCAAGCCGACATGCGATTGCGCATGGCACGGACCGGTCAATGGCGTGACCATCAGATGGCGGGCCGGCGCTGGTCGGTGGCCTGTGTATCGCTGGAGATCACCCAGCGCTGCAATCTCGACTGCAGCCTGTGCTACCTGAGCGAATCGTCCGAAGCGGTCCGTGACTTCCCGTTGGAGGAGGTGTTTCGCCGCATCGACATGATCGTGCAGCACTACGGGCCGGGTACGGATGTACAGATCTCCGGTGGCGAACCGACGCTGCGCCGGCGCGACGAACTGCTGGCGATTGTGCGTCGGCTGGCCAGTCGCGGGCTTCGGGCCTCGCTCTTTACCAACGGCATCAGGGCCACGCGAGCGCTGCTCTCGGATCTGGCTGGCGCGGGTCTGACCGACGTTGCGTTTCACGTTGACATGACGCAGCAAAGGGCGGGCTTTGCAAGCGAATCCGCACTGAATGTGCTTCGGGGCGAATATATCGAACGCGCGCGCGGTCTTCCGATAAGCGTTTTCTTCAACACCACCGTGTTCGACGGCAATTTTCATGAACTGCAGATGCTCTCAGCCTTCTTCGTGCGCCATGCAGACGTGGTGCGATTCGCGTCGTTCCAGTTGCAGG
>CAZADK010000906.1:0-1521 GCA_964483855.1 uncultured Rhodoferax sp. | reverse complement strand
CGCACTGCAATACACCGCGCCAAACGGCGTGCACGAGGCTGCCAGCGACACGGCATTGGCGGCGGTGCCGGTGGGAACGGGGTAGACACGCAGTGGCGTTTCGAACACCTGCGCCAGGCGCACCTGCAAGTCGGCTGTCAAGGTGTCGCCGCCATAGCCCAGTGCGGTGCCGGCATTGGCAGCGCTCAAGGCAGCGATCATCTCGGGAGCGGCGCGGCCGCAGTTGTCGCTGCGGAAATCGACGGTGGTGTGCGTCATGCTGGTTCGCAGTCCTCGCAGGGCCAGTGCGGCCACGAATGGAAAAGCTGCCGCTGGGGCATCAGTATTGCACAGCGCGGCCAGGCGAAAAGCCCGGTGAACCGGTGCCTCGCGGCCGTCCGATCCCGATGTTGTTTCATATTCGGCACTTTCCCGGAAATCACCTGACAGGCAGACCGGCGGCCCATAAACTGTGCGTCACTGAAGCCAAATTCCACAGCGCAAACTGTGCGCACGACAGGTCACCACAACGGCGATTTCCGGCGTGTGCCGCAGGAAGGAGAACCCATGAGCACCTGCGAATTCATGTGCCAGAACGGCGACATCGTGGCGTACCGCGATGCCCGCATCCACGCTTTTTCGGCGGTCGTCAAATACGGCCTCGGCGTCTTCGAGGGCCTGCGGGCCTACTGGAATGCCGAACAGCAACAGCTGCATGTGTTTCGGCTGGCGGAACATCTTGAGCGCCTGCGTTTCGGCATGAAGGTGCTGCGCTGCGACCGCATCTTCGAGACCGCGTTCCTCGAGGACTGCCTGCTGCGCACGTTGCGGGCCAACGAGATACGCGAGAACGCACACATCCGGATGATCGCCTACATCGATGGTGACGACGAACTGACGGTCACCGGCCCGGTCGGACTGACGATCGGCGTCGTCAAGCGCGCGTCCGCCCGCTCGCTGCACAGCGGCGTGCGAGTGGCGGTCAGCTCATGGCAACGCATCGCCGACAACGCGCTGCCGCCGCGCGTCAAATGCACCGCCAACTACGTCAACAACCGCGCCGCCGAAATCACCGCGCGGCTAGACGGGCACGACGGCGTGCTGATGCTCAGTGCCGACGGCAAGTTGTCGGAGGCCGCCGGTGCCTGCGTATTCCTGGTGCGCCGCGGCGTACTCGTCACACCAGACGTGGCCAGCGACATCCTGGAAAGCATCACCCGCGATACCGTGATCGAAACGGCGCGCGCGGTACACGGCCTGGTGGTGCACGAGCGGCGCGTCGATCGCTCCGAACTGCTGGCCGCCGACGAAGCGTTCTGGTGCGGCTCGGGCCAGGAGGTCGTGCCCATCGTCGCGGTCGATCGCATCCCGGTCGGCGACGGCCAACCCGGCCCGATCACCCGCCAGATTCAGGAACATTATTTCCGGCTCGTGCGCGGCGAGATCGCGGACCATCCCGAGTGGCGCACACCGGTATGGCCGGTCCAGTGAGCCGCCGGGCCGCTCCCAAGGGGCTCGCGCCGCAGCACGGAGTGTGGAGGT
>CAZADK010000905.1:0-1522 GCA_964483855.1 uncultured Rhodoferax sp. | reverse complement strand
ACGGCGTTGAAATAGCGCTGGGCCAGTTCCAGATATCCGAGCGCGTCGAACTTGGGCATCAGCACGATGGTGCCGCCGCAACTGATGGTAGGAAAGAACACCACCAGCGTGGTGTTCGAATACAGCGGTGTGGACAGCAGGGTCACCGTGTCTGCCCCATAACCGTAGGTCGCGCCCCGGCGCACATGGGTCCAGCGCATGCCGTGCGACTGCACGATGCCCTTGGGCGCGCCGGTGGTGCCGGACGAATATATGATGTTGAACGGCCATGCGGGCTCGATGTCGACGACGCGCAGCGGCGTGTTGGCGCCCTGCAACCAGTGATCAAGCGACGTGGCAACATCGCTGCCGTCGACAGCGATACGCGGCGCAGCTGTCGGCAGCGCCGGCCCCATCGCCGCGGCGCCCACGGCATCGACGAAAACACAGCGCGTCCGCGCGTCAACGACCATGCGTGCCAGGCTGCTGGCGTCTGAGCCGGGTGCCAGCGGGGCCACCGCCAGGCCGGCGCGCAAGGCGCCCATGAATAGCGCGAGGTAGTGAATCGACATGCCGGCACAGATCGCGATCGTGTCGCCCGGGCCCCACCCGTCGCGCTGCAAGGCACCGGCGACCCGGTCCATCAGCGCATCGAGGCCGGCATAGTCGAGGCTGCGCTCGCCCTGCACCAGTGCAACACGGCGCGGCGCTCGCGCGGCGTGTTGCCCGATCAGCGCAGGGATGGTCGCGAAGTCGCAGTCCAGCGGCACGAACATGAAATAATGTCGATCTGCAAGGGGCCCCCATGGTAACGAGCCGCACAGCGCGGCAGCCACGCCTGCATGGAAGGCGGGACTTGTGGTTTGCGCGACAATGGCCAGCGCGTCCCCCGCGCTGGCGGCCAACGTTCCACGGGAACGATGCGCCGCCCCACAGCGCCGACGCGCTCCCCGTCACCCGCCCTACCAGGATTCCAACCATGACCTATCCCGACGTTCAACTGCTGATCAACAATGAATGGCGTCCCGCCCGCGGCGGCGCCACCTTGAAAGTCCACAATCCGGCCGACGGCAAGGAAATCGGCACCGTGGCCAAGGCCACCATCGTTGATCTGGACGACGCGCTGACAGCCGCCGCCAAGGGCTTCGAGATCTGGCGCAATACGCCGGCCATCGAGCGGGCGAAGATCATGCGTGCCGCGGCCCAGTTGCTGCGCGAGCGCAGCGCCGACATCGCCCGCATGTTGACGATGGAACAGGGCAAGCCACTGGCCGAAGCCAAGGGCGAGGTCGCCTCGGCCAGCGACATCATCGAATACTTCGCCGAAGAGGGCAAACGTGTCTACGGCCGCCTGGTGTCGCCACGCGCGATGAACGTGCAGCAGATGGTGCTCAAGGAGCCGGTTGGCCCGGTGGCAGCGTTCACACCGTGGAACTTCCCGATCAACCAGGTGGTGCGCAAGATGGGTGCCGCCTTGTCCACCGGCTGCTCGATCATCGTCAAGGCGGCACCCATTTTGCGCACCACCTGGTTGATCGGGAAG
>CAZADK010000904.1:0-1524 GCA_964483855.1 uncultured Rhodoferax sp. | reverse complement strand
TACAAGCGCGGCAAAGGCACAACGCTACAGGACGTTGCGAAATCCATAAACCCCAAGGTTCGGATTGAGCCACTGGGCGAAGCTGGTGGCGTTGAGCGATTCACATTGGTCATGCCAGACGGCAACCGGCACACGATCAAAGTGCGCCAAAGCGTAGAAGGCCAGAAAAATCCAAAGGCCCACTACGGGTACGGTACAGAAGGTGCGGACCCGGAAACAGCCTTTTCGCACCTTCCAGGCAACAACTGGGAGAACGCTCAGGCAAAGCCAGAGGTTTATCTCGATGTTTCTCTGAGCGAGCCCGGTACGGGCGGCGGGCTGGCTTATGTGATTGCGATGGATTACGCCCACAACACTGGGTCGCGGTTCATTGGCGACCCAGCCGCGCTGTCAGACGAGGCGCTTATTCGCAGGCCAGAGCACATGCTATCCAGCGCTCTTAAATGGGGTACTACAGAGCACTTGGCACCACACCCAAGGCAACTGGCGGGATTGGGTGTGCCGGCCCTTGATTGGACCTATGGCGATGATGTCGGGAACATCAAAAGTTTGATTGACGTGGTACTTCAAGCGGGCGAAAATAGGGGCACCGACGCTATTAAATTTGACCTCAAAAATGGCAACTTCACAGACAGCGATGGAAAAACTCTTAGCCGTGGCGAGATTAACGCCCTGGCCAAAGCCGGTCTCGGACGAACGGCGCTTGCTGGTGGCTCAACACTTGCGAGACAGGCTTTCCTGCGATCCATACTACGTGAAGTCGGCAAAGCGGAACGAGGAACTGACGGGCGACCCGATGGACTTCTGGAAAAGATTCGCGGGTTCGTGTCCACTTATGCGACTGCCATCCGACCAATCTTCTACAGCCGCTCCACCGACAACGTAACGCAGGGCGGCCAGCCCATCGAGAAGGTTCAGGCGCTGGTCGATCAGATCGCCGCGCGTTGGAAAAACGCCCCCAAGATCATCGTGGTGCAGTCACTGGCCGACGAGCGCGTGCCAGCCGATGTGCGCAAGGAAGCGCAGCAACTGCAGTCCAAGGGTGATGCAGGCGTGGCAGATGGGTTCTTTGACAAGGACTCGGGTGCGGTTTTTCTGATCGCCGACAACCTTCGGGGCGACGCCGATACCGTGCGCGTGCTGATGCACGAGAGCCTGGGCCACTTCGGTCTGCGCGGCTTGTATGGCGATGGCCTGGGCGCGATTCTGGACCGCATGGCGACCCTGAACGCGGCCAAGGTGCGAAACGCGGCTACGCGGCTGAAATTCGACTTCAACACGTTGGCCGGTCGGCGCATGGCCGCCGAAGAAGTCTTGGCCTACATGGCGCAGGAAATGCCCGAATTGGGATGGGTGAAGAACGCAGTGGCCGCCGTGCGCTCCTGGCTTCGAAAGCACATCCCTGGCTTCGGCAAGATGCAATTGAGCAACGCAGAACTGATCCGCGACTACATCTTGCCGGCCGCAAAGTTTGTCACCGATGGCGTCGGCGGGCCTGGCCGGGGTGTAAACGTTGACACCCCG
>CAZADK010000903.1:0-1530 GCA_964483855.1 uncultured Rhodoferax sp. | reverse complement strand
CGCCACGTCCGGGCTCTGCTGCACCAGCTGCAGGCGGCGACGCTGATCGCGCGTGGCGAGCCCAATGAAGGCTGCGTTTGCCTGCAGCAGTTCCAGGCCTCAGGACGCGGGAACCAGCGAGGCCCAATCCCGCGTCTTGAACCAGTACGCGTGGCGCTCCTTCAGGAAGGCCTGGTTCTTGGCAATCCATTCGTTGAAGTATTTCACGGTGGTCGGGCTGCCCTTCTTGATGCCCATCCCCTCGAAACCACCCTCGAACAGTTCGCTGTTGGCCTTGAACAACTTGTCCGGGTTCTCCACCACCTTGAAGGTCGGCAGCGGCTCGCTGCCGATCCAGGCATGGGCGTTGCCGTTGATCACTTCCTGGTAGCCCACACCCTGATCGTCAAACTGACGCAGCGTGGCCTTGGGGAAGTTCTTCTCGATGTACTAGCACGGCGTGGAGCCGCGTCGGCAGGCAAAGGTGACGTTCGTGGCGTTGTAGTCGTCGGGCCACTTCAGCTTCGATGCCAATTGCTTGTTCGCCGACACGCCCAGGCCCGAGTTCGAGTAGGGGTCCGTGAAGTCGATCTGCTCCTTGCGGGCCGGCGTCACCGTCATGCCGCCGATGATCACATCGAACTTGCCGGCGATCAGCGCCGGAATGATGCCGTCCCAGGCGGTCGGCTGCAGGTCCAGCGTCACGCCCATGTCTTTGGCGAACTTCGTCGCCACGTCGATCTCGAAGCCCACGAAACCGCCCTGCTTGTCGCGCATGGCCCAGGGCACGAAGGTCGCAAAACCGACACGCAAGGCGCCGCGCTTCTTGATCGTGTCGACCATGTTGTCCTGGGCGATCGAGGGCTGCGACGCCACGATGGTGGCCAGCGCCAACGCCGCCACACCAAGAACTCGGGTAAATATCTTCATGAACCATTCTCCAGAAAAAGAAAAAGCCATTCCACCAAGGCCACCGTGATGGACGCAAGGCGCATGCCAACCCTGCGACCCATCGCGATGCCGCGCGCGCCGACAACCTTGAAGCCACTTCGCGACGTGTCTGCAATTTCCTGCGAGCCGCCCTTCATCACAATGCGTGTTTACCCTCGCCCGCCCCGTCGGCAGGTGCCGCCAGGCCCGCGCCCGCACGAAAGTCTGCGCCAACCGATGCAGCGTCTGGTCGTTCTCCTGCGGCTGCCCGATCATCAACCGTACCAAGGTTTCAAACCCCGGATCGCGCCATGCGTGGATGAAGACTCCCCGACTGGCCAGCGCGGCGTTCACAAGCCCAACCACCGGCGCCCGATTAGCCCAACTTCTAATACGGGTAAACCCGAATACCGACTTCCCTCGGCCCCACTAGCATGCATCGTTCAACCAAGCTGATCTCGGCATGCAACCTGCTGGAGCGTCCCCATGAATCCCCATGTCGATCTGCCTGCCAGCGTGGTGCCCGCAACGAGGTTCAGGCACCCGATGGCGGTGGCATGAGCGCCGCCGGGCCGCTCCCAAGGCGCTCAGCCCCGCAGTGCGCGGCACGCAGGGGTAGTC
>CAZADK010000902.1:0-1553 GCA_964483855.1 uncultured Rhodoferax sp. | reverse complement strand
GAAACGCCGGGCCGCTCCCAAGTTTTCTCGCACCCCCTCGGGGGGCCTGGCGAAGCCAGGGCTGGGGGCACTCAATAACCCCGCTGCAGATCGACCTGGAATTGCAGCTGCTCCCCCGCCCGGTACCGTGCCAGGTTGTCCAGGAAACGTTGGACGGCTCGTTCGAACATGCGGTCCTGCGCGCGCCCGGACAGATGCATCGAGACGTGGGCATTGTCCAGGCTCCACAACACATGGTCCGGTGGCAGGGGTTCCGGCTCGGTCACGTCCAGGAAGGCAGCGCCGATGCGCCGTTGCTGCAAGGCCCCGACCAGCGCATCCTGGTCCACCACGCTGCCGCGCGCCACGTTGATGAGAACGGCGCGGGACTTCATGGCAGCCAGTTCGGCAGCGCCGATCATGTGGTGGGTTTCGGGTGTGCCCGGTAGCGCCAGGATCACCCAGTCGAAATCTCCCAACCGCGCGCGCCATGCGTCGGGGCCCAGCGTGCGGTCGGATGATCCCGGTGTACGTCGCACGACGGTCACATCGACACCCATCGCCTGCAGGCGCGGCTCCACCAACTGCCCGATCCCGCCATAACCGAGCAACAACGCCCGGCTGCCGGCCAATTCGACCTTGCCTGGCGAATCGTTGAGCCATTCATGGCGCAACTGCGCCTGCACCACGGTGCGGTAACCCTTGGCAATCGTGAGCATGGCCATCAGCACGTATTCGGCAATTGTCAGCGCATTGATGCCTACACCATTGGTGACGATCACCCGTCGCTGCTGCAGCAGCGACAAGGGCAAGCCGTCCATGCCGGCAATCAGTGAACTGAGCCAGCGCAGGTCGGTCGCCAGCGTGATGGCCCTGGTCATCTCCGCCATGTCCTGCATGTCGAGCCAGCCGATTTCAGCGCCCGGCGTCATGTCGAAGGCCTGCTCGCGGCTGGAAAACCAGCGCGGCTGCAACCAGTCGGGCAATTCTGGTTCGAGCTGTGCCCGCACCATCGCGGGCAAGGTGGCGATGACGATTCTTCGGGTATCCATGCGACATCCTGTTGGGCTGCCCTCATGGTAACGACATCACCCTTCACGCAATACCGGCAAACAGCGCGCAACCCCGAAGTTGTGACGGTCACCGTCAAGCGGCTGGGGAAAACGTCCGCCGAGATCTTGAGTGCCACTGGAGTGCGCGTGTATTGGGGGCGCCCTCCGTCCTCCTACACGATGAGCGCCTTCCCGCCGATGTCGCGTGGCAGGGCCCCGACCTACTATCGGCTAACGTTCCGGCACTGTCGCCGGGAAGGTCCATACAGGGAGAATACTTATGAACATGCTGAGCGCAACCACGATCCAGGGCACCGACATCAAGAGCCCCGGGGGCGAAAGCCTTGGCGACATCAAGGACGTGATGATCGACCTCTCGAGTGGTCGGGTCACCTACGCCGTCGTTTCCTTCGGAGGCCTGCTGGGCATCGGAAACAAACTCTTTGCCGTTCCGCTGCAAGCGCTTGAGCAAGACGCGGCCAACAACTGTTTCGTCTTGGACACTACCAAGGAAAAACTCGA
>CAZADK010000901.1:0-1554 GCA_964483855.1 uncultured Rhodoferax sp. | reverse complement strand
TGGCCGACAAGATCGTCGTCATGCGCGATGGCGAGATCGAGCAGATCGGCACGCCTCTGGAGTTGTATGACAACCCGGTCAACCAATTCGTGGCGGGTTTCATCGGCTCGCCGTCGATGAACTTCCTGCCCGGCGTCGTGCGCGGCGGCCAGGTCTGGCTCGAAGGTGACGCGCGGCTCCCCATGCCGGAGCGCACGGGCGCCCACGAGGGTCAGGCGGTGGTGTACGGCACGCGTCCCGAACACATTGATCTGGTCCAGGGAACCGACGGCATCGGCACCGAAGTGGTGGTGGTCGAACCCACCGGCGCCGACACGCAGGTATTCACCCGCATTGGCGGCGTCGAGGTCACCAGCATCTTCCGTGAACGCCACGATTTCCGACCGGGCGCGCAGATACGGCTGCGGCCCGACCCTACGCGCGCCCACCTGTTTGATGCGCAAAGCGGCCGCAGACTGACCTGATACTGCACCTTGCACCGTTACCGGCCCAAGCACGTTCCGATGCCGGACGTACAAGGGCCATTTTTAAAGAGGACCCCATGGACACCCGCAGCTGTTTGATCACCGGAGGTTCGAGCGGTATCGGACGCGCCACCGCACATCTGGCCGCGCAGGCCGGATACAGGGTGGTCATTGCCAGCCTGCCCGCACATTACGCGGACTCGCAGCGGGTGGCCGAAGAGATCAGCCAGCCGGGCCAGCGCGCCGTTGCTCTGCAGGGCGATGTGGGCGTGAAGGCCGACATCGAACGCATCTTCCAAGAGGCGCAGGCCGCCGTCGGGCCGTTGTCGGCGCTGGTCAACTGCGCGGGCGTCTATCTCCAGGCGCGGGTGGAGGCACTGGACTACGATGAGCTCGCCGCCATGATCGCTGTCAATGTCACCGGTGTCATGTATTGCTGCCGCGAGGCGGCGCGCCGCATGTCCACGCGCAATGGCGGTGCCGGCGGCGCCATCGTCAACGTCACCTCGCTGGCCGTCACGATCGGTGGGCGCCCCGGGGCCAGCGCCTATGCGGGATCCAAGGCAGCGATCGACAATTTCAGTACCGGTTTTGCGCGTGAGGTGGCCGCCGAGGGTATTCGCGTCAACACGGTGCGTCCGGGTGTGACAGCCACCGGCATGACCACCCACCTGGCGAAGGATCCCGACCTGCGCCGGCGTGTCGAGGCATCCATGCCGCTGGGGCGCATCGGGCAACCGGAAGAGGTCGCCGAGCTCATTGTGTGGCTGCTATCAGACAAGGCCGCCCTGGTCACGGGCGCCCATGTCAATGCCGGTGGTGGTGGTTTCCTCGTAGCCGGCATCGACTGACAGTCGCCAGGCGCGCCGCCGGGTCGATCCTGCATCCTGGCGCCCAGTCTCAAGCCATACCCACTTGCGGCAGCGTCGTGCAGGTCGTACAGTTCGCCCGCGCCGGGTCGGAGGTGATCAAGAGGATGTTGGGGCGTTCGGCCATGGAACTCACTCGGCCTTGATGCCTGCAGTCTTGACGATACCTGGCCAGCGGTCGAGTTCTTCGCGGATCATCTTGGCCAGCGCATCGGGCGTGG
>CAZADK010000900.1:0-1571 GCA_964483855.1 uncultured Rhodoferax sp. | reverse complement strand
TGGTTGACGAACTGCAACTGCCCTTGGGCGTCGTGAACCCAGATCATCAGCGGCAGGCCATCGGCCATGATGCGGAAGCGCTGCTCACTCTCCCGCAGCGCCTCTTGCGTCCGTGCGCGCTGGGTAATGTCATCGAAAACGGCAACAAAGTAACCATTCATCGGGCAATAGACAGACATCGACAGACGCAGGCCCAAAGGCTTGAAGTCGATCTCGAAACGCTCTGGATTGCCTGTCGAGGCAACCCGACTATAGGTCTCGAACAGTTCCGGGTTCAGTTCCTTGATTCCCGGAATGACTTGGGTCACTCTCTTACCAGTCACGTTCTCCAAGCCGGTCAGTCTTTCAAAAGCGTCGTTTACCGCAAGATAGACAAAATCTTGTGGCTGGCCATGTTCGTCAAAGGTCATCTGGCAATAGGCGAATCCGTCCAGCATGTTCTCGAAGAGCGAGCGATACCTGGCTTCGCTATCGCGCAAAGCCTCCTCGGCACGCTTGCGCTCGGTCATGTCCGTGACGACGCCCGTGATCCGCCGCGGCTTGCCTTGCGCGTCATAGCGCATCTTGCCCCGGGCCGAGATCCAGTGGATGGAGCCATCGGGCCAGCGCACGCGTGATTCATGAAACAGCTTGCTTGTGCTCTGGGCCAGCGCGTATGCCTCCAGTATGGCGGGGCGGTCGTCGGGCAGGACGTGCTTCAGTGCGATGTCCAAGTTCCACAGGGACTGGAGCGTTTCATAGCCAAAAATCTGATCATGGCGCAGGGTTCGGATGGCGACATTCGTCTGCAGATCCAGATCCCAGATCCCCATGTCCACCGCCTCGGCCGCCAGCCTTAGCCGGTCCTCACTCTCCCACAGCGACTCCTCCACCCTTTTACGTTCGGTGATGTCGCGGAACACGCCGACGCAGCCGGCCGTCACGCCGCCCGCGTCGCGCAGGGCCTTGACGCTCGCTTCCACGGCGATCTCGCGGCCGTCGTGCGTGCGATGGGTGGTCTCGCCGCGCCATTCGCCGTGCTCGCGCAGAGCGGCCCACATCGCGGCTTCCATCTCCGCGTGCGACCACTGCCGGGTGTAAATCCCGCTGAGCTGGCGCCCGAGCGCGTCGCTGGCGGGGACGCGGTATTCCCGCTCGGCGGCGGCGTTCAGGTAAGTCACGAGCTGGTCGGCATCAACGGCGATGACGGAGTCGCTAACCTGCGCGAGGATCTCGCCGCGAAAACTGTTCGACTCGGCGTCGATGCCTTGCAGCGTGAAGACCTGCGGGCCGTCCGCAGTCTCGACGATGAGCGCATCCACCTCGCCGCTGCGGATGGCGCGCAAGGTGTCCTGCGCCTCCTCCAGCCGCGCGCGCAGCTCCGCGTTTTCCGCGCGGAGCTGTTCTTCGGCAGAGGTGGCCGGCGTCATGGTGGTCACCTCATAGCTAGTGGGCGGGGGAAGAGTGTGCGCTTCTCTTCTGCCGCAGATCGAGCCCGAGCAGGATGCGCTCGGTCTGCGACATGTCGCCGATGAAGCGGCGCAGCGGCAGCGGCAGTTTTTTGATCAAGGTCGGCGCGGCGATGATCTGCT
>CAZADK010000899.1:486-1585 GCA_964483855.1 uncultured Rhodoferax sp. | reverse complement strand
ACAACGCCACGCGCCATGTGCTGCGCTACGAAGGCCGGGTACCGCCCATGCTGAATGTCGACGGCAAGCTGCAGACGCTCGACGCACGGGTGCTGTACACCGACCACGCGCCGCGTTATCGCTGAGGCGCCCATCGAACCGAATCATCGACCCACTGGTGGAACGCAGTGTTGCACCGCGCGGGGCTTCGTTCGGGCGGGACAGAACGGAGCTCGCACCATGGCCATCACCACGGCTTCGAGACCATCAGCCGATCGCCCGGCACGGCCCGTTCGTGATGAACACGCAGGAGGAGATCTTCCAGGCGGTGCGGGACTTCCAGGGCGGGCGCTTTGGCGAAGGCGCGCGCGGAACGGCGGCACGGCCTCAACCCAGACGGATGAAGACACGCCGCGTGAAGCGGTACACGCTTGGTGTCGTCATGCGCAACCGGAGATATCGCCATGAAACACGTGTACTTCAACCCCCGCCGGGGCGTCGTGTCGGTCAAGCAGGGCTTCTCGTGGCCGGCTTTCCTGTTCGGATCCTTGTGGGCGATGGCCCACCACATGTGGGTTCCCTACGTGCTGGTGTTGTTGCCGCTCGAAGCCCTGTTCTGGTTCCTGACCGGCTACGCCCAGGCCCATGGCAACGGCCCGATGCTGCTGGCGGCCGGCCTGGCCAACCTGATGTTTGCCATCGTGCGCGGGCGGCGCGGCAATGCCTGGCTGGTCGCAGCGCCGTGCCGGCGCGGTTATGCCGAGAGCGACGACATCCTGCGCATGGCCTAGTGGCAACCCCGCCACACGGGCTGCGGGTACACCGGCCCGCGCAGTGCAGTGCAGGGCAGCGGTCGCGCGTCGCGCGCAAGACCCGTTGCGAGCGCGGGAAACCCGAACACCCGGATACTCCACCCATGCGCCGAATGTTGACAACCGCCCTGACCATCGGACTGGCTACCGTCGTTCCGCCCGCGCGGGCGATAGAAGAACCCGCGTATACCGTCCAGCGGCAGTACGCTGACTTCGAACTGCGGGCGTATCCGCCGGTGCTGGTGGCCGAGGTCACCGTGGCCGGCCCGGCCGACGACGCCGGCAACCAGGGCTTTCGTATCCTGGCG
>CAZADK010000899.1:0-476 GCA_964483855.1 uncultured Rhodoferax sp. | reverse complement strand
CTGGCGGGCTACATCTTCGGCAAGAACAAGGGCGAACGCGAGATCGCCATGACGGCGCCGGTGACCCAGACCCCCGAGCCGACAAAGATCGCGATGACCGCGCCGGTGACGCAGACCGCCGCCGACGGCGGCTACACCGTGCAGTTCACGATGCCGGCCACGTTCACGCTGACCACGCTGCCCGAGCCGCTCGATGCACGCATCCGGCTCAAGGAGATTCCCGGCAAGCGCTACGCCGTGATCCGGTATTCCGGGTTCTGGTCCGACGCGAACTACACCACGCACCTGGACAAACTCGAACGAGCGGTCACAGCCGCCGGCGTCCAGACGCAGGGCGCGCCGGTCTACGCGCGTTACGACGCGCCGTGGGTGCCATGGTTCGCGCGCCGCAACGAGATCTGGCTGCCAGTCCCCTGAGAGCGTGAGAGGCAATCGCTTGAGCCCACGCAAAACCCCGCAACCAGCTCCAGGCGCTT
>CAZADK010000898.1:0-1589 GCA_964483855.1 uncultured Rhodoferax sp. | reverse complement strand
CCTGGAACACCATGCCAATGGACGGCCCACGCAGCGCCTGCAGCGCCTTTCGGGGCAAACCCACGATCTCGCGCCCCTCGAACCGGATCGAGCCAGAGGCCACACGCCCGGGAGGATCGGGCAACAGGCCCAGGATGGACAGCGCCGTGACACTCTTGCCCGAGCCGCTTTCGCCAACGATGCCCAGCACCTCACCCGGCGCAACATCGAAGCTGACGTCATCGACTGCGGGGAACACGCCGGCGTCGGTGCGGAAAGTCGAGGTCAGGCCTCTGACGCGCAGAATCGGATCGCCCATCAACCTTGCTCGATTTTCAGGCGGGGATCGAGCACATCGCGCAGCCCGTCACCCAACAGGTTGACGCCGAGCACGGTGACCGCAATGGCGGCACCGGGCATGAATGTGAGCCACCAGGCCTCGCGGATATAACCGCGACCTTCGGCGATCAGGATGCCCCAGCTGGGCTGGGTTGGCGGCGCGCCCAGGCCCAGGAAACCCAGCACCGCCTCTGACAAGACGGCATACGCGAACACAAAACTGAGCTGCACGATCAGCGGCGACATGCTGTTGGGCAGGATATGCCGGAACAGGATGTGCCAGTGGCTGGCGCCAGCGACACGGGCCGACTGCACATAGTCGAGCTCGCGCACCACCAGCACCGAGGCCCGAAGGATCCGCGCGGTGCGCGGGATATAGACCACCGCCAGCGCAATGACCACCGTGCTGGTCGAGGGGCCCAGGGCGGCGGCGATACCAATGGCCAGCAACACCGAGGGAAACGCCATCAGGGCGTCGGCAAGTCGCATCAGTGGCCCGTCCAGCCGGGAGAAATACCCGGCCAGCGCACCCAGCAACACGCCGAAGACCGCATTGAGCAGCACCACCCACAGGCCGATCATCAGGCTCAGTTGCGCGCCGAAGACGACCCGGCTGAGCATCGAGCGGCCCAGGTTGTCGGTGCCCAGCAGATGGTCCATCGACGGCGGCTGAAACCGCATGCGCACTGCCATCTTGTTGGGATCGCCAGTGCCGAGCCAGGGCGCCAGCAGCGCCATCAACACCATGGCGCCCAGCAACACGGCGCCGATCACGAACGCCCGATGGCGCAGCAGGCGCCTGAACGTGCCCAGGGCCAGTGAACGGCGCACCACGCCAATGCCGCTGGGTCGCGCCACGTCAGTGCCCCCCACCCACGCGCACCCGCGGATCGAACCAGGCATAAGCGACATCGACCAGGATGTTGAGCAGCATGAGCGCAGTGGCCACGAACAACAAGCCGCCCTGGATCATCGGGTAGTCGCGCCGCAAGATGGCATTGCCCAGCAAGGCGCCCATGCCCGGCACGGAAAAAACCGTCTCGACAATGATGGAGCCCGACAGCAGCACCGAGAAAATCAGCCCGACCACGGTCACCACCGGGTCGGACGGATGCTCGCCCGCTTGGAACTGATCGCCAATCTTCAGCTCCCCTTCGACGGGCAGCAGCACCCGGAGGACTTTCTGAATCTGCTCCGGATCGCGCTCGCCATAAGCCTGGGCCGCCGGCACGAGCACGCGGGTCTTCGTCCCCACCGGCACGTCTTTCAGA
>CAZADK010000897.1:0-1590 GCA_964483855.1 uncultured Rhodoferax sp. | reverse complement strand
GCCCCCACCCGCGCTGACATGGCGAAACACGTCGCCAGCCTTCCACTTCAGCGCCTCCATCGGCATGGTGGGCAACGCGCGCACCGTGTCGCCGGACAACAACGTGTTCAGCGAACCACCCCCGCTGTGTCCACCGTCGAAGCCGTAAGGCGGATGTGCGCGCCGGTCGGCCCGGGTGGTGAACACCGCCTCGTCGGCCAGCAGCCTGAATTCGCGCACGAAGGCCAGGCCGCCGCGTTGTTCGCCGGCGCCGCCGCTATCCTGCACCAGTCCGTACCGCACCACCTCCAGCGGCAGTTCGGCCTCGATCAGTTCGACCGGCTGGTTGGACAGGTTGGCCGCGGGGTTCGAGATACCCTCCACACCATCCTTGCCTGCGCGGGCGCCCCAGGTGCCCACCATCACCTCGGTCAGCACGAACGCTCGACCGCGGTGGTAACCACCGACCGAGAACAGCGTCGGCCCACCCTCCCCGGCCGCCACCACACGCTCCGGCACCACCTGCGCCAGCGCGCCCATGATGGCGTCGAATACCCGGTAGCCCATCACGCCGCGCGCACCACAAGCCGCCGGCAGCACCGGATTGAGGATGGTGCCGAGCGGCGCCTTGAAGCGCACCGGCCGCATGTAGCCCTCGCAGTTCGGTATGTCCGGGCTGGTGACGCAGCGGATCGCGCAATAGGCAGACGAACGCGACATGGCGATCGGACAGTTGATGGCGCCTTGCACCTGTGCCGAGGTGCCGGTGAAATCGACCTCGATTTCGTCGCCCTGCACCGACACGCAAACCTCGATACGCAGCGTCTGCGGTGTTTCGCCCAGGCCATCGATCCAGTCGGTGAAGCGGTAGTCGCCGTCCGGAATCTCTCGGATGAAGGCCCGCATCATGCGTTCGGCCTGATCCATGATCGCCTCCAGATAAGGGCGTACCGCCACGCCGCCGTATCGCTTGAGCACCGCCGCAAGGCCGCGCTCGGCAATCGCACAGGCAGCCAGCTGGGCCTTCAGGTCACCCAGCACCTGCACTGGCTGGCGCGTGTTCTTCGCGATCAGCTGGAACAACATGTCGTTGGGTTTGCCGGCATCGTACAGCTTGAGCATCGGGATGCGCAGGCCTTCCTGGAACACATCGGTGGCATGGATGGCCACGCTGCCCGGTGCGATACCGCCAACGTCCGAATGGTGCGCCATGGTGCAGGCGAAACCCTCGATCTCGCCATCCAGGAACAAGGGCTGGATGACGTAGATGTCGGGCAGGTGCTGGCCGCCAGCACCATACGGGTCGTTCATGATGAAGATGTCGCCCGGCACCATCTGTCCGGCATACCGGGCGAGCAGGTGTTGCATCGCATCCGGGAACGCGCCTAGCTGCACCGCCAGCGTCAAACCCTGCGCGATCACCTGCCCATGGCGGTCGCACAGGGCGGTCGAATAGTCCATCGAGTCACGCACCACCGGCGAATAGGCGCTGCGCATCAGCACCAGCGCCATTTCGTCCGCCACCGAGGACAAGGCGTTCTTGACGACTTCCAGCGTGATGGGGTCGATACGCTCGGTCATGCCACTCCCGCCTCGATCACGATATTGCCA
>CAZADK010000896.1:0-1591 GCA_964483855.1 uncultured Rhodoferax sp. | reverse complement strand
CAACACGGCCAGAACGCTGGCTTCGGTCGGCGTCACCAGCCCGGTCACCATGCTGCGCAGGATCACCAGCGGCATCAACAGCGCCGGCAGACCACGCCAGAATGCCTTGCGGATTTCGGGCCAGCTTGATGCCCGCGATGCCGGCATCTTCTCCAGACCGGTCTTGGCCAGCACATGATTGTTGACCAGCAAGATCAACGCCATCACGAGCCCCGGCAAAATGCCGGCCACGAACATGTGGCCGATGGAGACATTCATCATGACGGCATAGATGATGAACATGATCGAAGGCGGCAGGATCGGCGCCAGCAGGGACGATGCAACCGTAATCGACGCGGCGAATTCCGCGCGGTAACCGGCCCGTTTCATCGCCTCGATTTGCATCGTGCCCAGGCCTGCGATGTCGGCCAGCGCCGAGCCGGAGATGCCGGCGAAGACGACACTGGACAACACGTTCACCTGGGCCAGCCCCGCGGTGAACTTGCCGATCAGGGTTTCGATGAACTCGAATATGCGGCGCGTCAATCCGAAACGGTTCATCAGATTGCCGGCCAGGATGAAAAACGGTATTGCCAGCAGGGGAACGCTGCGCACGTCATGCAGCATGTAGCGCGGAAACGCATCGAACGGTGCGTCGATCAGGAACAAACCGACGAAGGCGCCGATGCCCATCGCCGCGCATACCGGGATACCGAGCAGTGCCAGGCCCAGGAACAGGCCGATCATGGTTGCCGTGGCCATCAGGTCAGCACCTCCGAACGTTCCTCGGGAAGCGCAATGCCACGCCATTGCCACGCCAGGTAGATCAGTTCGGTCACGACGATATCGGTGCAGCCGACGGCCAGCGGCAGGTAATACACCCATTCACCCCAGCCCAGGATCGGTGTCTCGAACATCGCGGCAAATTCAACCGCCCGCACGGCATACCAGGCCACCAGCGCGTGAAACACCAGGATCACCACGCGCACCAGCATCGAGAACCGGCGTTGCCAATCGGGCCTCAACAGGCGCGCGACCAGATTGATGCGGATGTACTCCTGGCGCTTGGCGATCAGCGCGTACACCAGGAAATACAAGGTCATCGCCAGCACCAGCGAGAGTTCTTGAACCCAGTTCAGGCTGTTCGTGAACAACACGCGGTGTACGATCTCGGCCGTGTTGATCGCGACCATGCTCGCCAGCACGATGATCGCGATCGCCTGGATCACGCTGGCAGAAATGCGCAGGTAGGCCTGCGCCAACTGGTGCAGGGCTATTTCAGCTCCTTGGCTTTGCCGGCAAGGCCCTTCGGTATCACGCCTTCATTTTCCAGCTTGACCAGCACCGCCTCGGCACTCTTGCGCCAGGGCGTCAGATCGGGCTCCAGAATCGTCACGCCGAATTCTTTCACTGCCTTGTCCCTCTTCTCGGTATATCCTCGCTCGGATTCCGCCTGGTAAACCAGCGCCGCATTGCGCGCGGCCTGGTGCAGCACCTGCCGCAACTGCGGCGAGAGCCCCAAGTATTTCTTCTCGTTCATCATCACGTTGATGATCTGGTAATACTCGTCGGTACGTGTCCAGTACTTGGCGACCTCCGCATTCTTCTGGTC
>CAZADK010000895.1:0-1593 GCA_964483855.1 uncultured Rhodoferax sp. | reverse complement strand
CTTTTCGATCTGGGTCGCCAGCGTGCTGCCGCCCGGTGTCGCGTGATCTGAGTCGACCCAGCCCCAGACCTGGTCGATCAGTGCACGCAGGAACCGGCTCCAGTTGATCGCCGGATTCATCTGCGGTCGCCGTGCGTCGAGCAGATCGCGGTCCTCGATGAACAGCAGCGCATCGACGACCAACAGTGGCACGGCTTCGAACCGACCAAAGGCGCGCTGCGGCAAGCGGTTGGTGAACAGGGGTTCGGCGCGGCAATCGCGCAGTTCCAGGCCGGCCTGGTTCTTTTCGGCATACGGCGTAAACAGGCCCCGGTCGATGACATCCAGCAACTCAGGCGACATCCGGGCCTGCGCCGTGATCTGCCAGTCCTGCGTCGTCAGCCGCGTGAGGAACCGCGGCAAGTCGTGGTATCCCAGCCGCTGGTCGTAGGGACCGTCAGCCGGGAAACGGATCGCCTCACTCGGGCCGGGGCGAAGCGCGAACTGCAGCTTGCCGTCGAACGCGGCAAGCCACCGGGCCTGGCGACGCGAGGTCCGGACCTCGTCTGCCACTACCCAGGCGGCCGTCGCGAACCCGGCCACCAGCACGGTGGCCAACAGGAACAGCCCCACCCGCTTCCAGCGCGACAGGCCATGCGGAGCATCGGCACTGGGTGCGGTGGCTGACGGGCTGCCGCCATTGCGGCGGGAATGGAACTTCATGGCCTTCCATTATTGATGAAGCTTGCAGGGGTTCGTGCGAAAAGCCGATGCGGCCGGCGATCGACATCGAGCGACATGCAGCGCAGGGGCTCGGCATCGCGGATTGCGATCGAAAAAGCGCCCGAGCGGCGCAAGCAGCGTGCGCGAGCCTGGCACGGCGACGATGCACGGTGACCGCCCACGACGCCATTACCATTGGGCGGGACGGGTCCTACAACCGCGCGGCCCGCACATTCCAATTTGCACAGGGAGTCATTCATCATGCCAAGCACCATCGGCCGATTGTTCACCGCCTTGCTGGTGGGCATCGGCATCGCCTTTGCCGGCTGGTCGGTCAGCCAGGGTCTGGAACGGTTTCGCATGTCGGATCGTTCCGTCACCATCAAGGGTCTGGCCGAAAAGGCCGTCGAGAGCGACTTCGCGATCTGGACGCTGGCCTTTCGCCGTGCCGGAAACGACTTTGCCGGTGTGCAGAAGGCACTGGCCGAGGACAGGGCGCAGGTGCTGGCCTTCCTGAAGGCACGCGGCTTCACGGCCGACGAAGTCGAGGCCCGGCCGCTGCAGGTGCAGGATCTGTTCGCACGCGAATACGCACAGGGCAATACCCCGCTGCGCTTCAACGGCAACGGCCAGGTACTGGTCAAGACGCCCCGGGTCGCCGAGGTGGAGCAAGCTGCACTGGCGGTGGACCCGCTGATCCAGGCCGGCGTGCAGCTCGGCGGGGACAACGCCGCAAGCAGCGGCCCGCGCTACCAGCTGCGTGGCTTCAACGACGTGAAGGCACCGCTGCTGGCCGAAGCCACACGCAATGCGCGCGAGCAGGCCGACAAGTTCGCGGCCGAAGCCGGCGCCCGGCTCGGGCCGCTCAAGCACGCCAACCAGGGCGTGATC
>CAZADK010000894.1:0-1597 GCA_964483855.1 uncultured Rhodoferax sp. | reverse complement strand
GACCGAGATCATCCTGCAGGTGGGTGAGACGATGCTCACGCTGGTCCTGCATGGTCGTACCGATGTCAAGCCGGATCAGGCGGTCGGACTGCAGATCGCCGCTGAAAAAGTGCATCTGTTCGAAAAATCCGGTGGCCAACGCATCGGCTGAGGGAAGCCAGTTGGCGGTCGCTAGCCATTCATGAAACCTGTTCAGATCGTCGTGATGGGGGTTTCGGGTTGCGGCAAGAGCACGGTCGGGCAACTGCTGGCCCATGCCTGCGGTGTGTCCTTTGTGGACGGGGACGACCTGCATTCGCCCGAGAACGTCGAGCGCATGCGTTCGGGAACGCCGCTGACCGATGCGCAGCGCCGCGACTGGCTGGAGCAGATCTCGCAGCAACTGGCACAAGCCCATGCTCGCGCGGCCGGGCTGGTGGCGTCGTGTTCGGCGCTCAAGCGCGCGTATCGCGACGTGTTGCGTCGCGGCGCACCGCAGCTGCAGTTCGTCCACCTGCATGGCACGCCGGCCCTGTTGGCGCAGCGCACCGCCCAGCGGGTGGGCCACTACATGCCGCCGTCGCTGCTGGGCAGCCAGCTCGCCATCCTGGAGCCACCCGGGCCGGACGAACGTGCAATGTCGTTTGACATCGCCGAGCCGCCGCAGCAGTTGGTGGGCCAGGTGCTGGCCCGATTGCAACAACCCGCCGGTACCGGCCCCGGCAGCTGACACCACGCGAAGGAGATTCTTTTGACCCCGTTCACCAAGACCATCCTGTTCACCGATGCAGACGGGCGCGCGCGTTTTCGCGACGAGACGATCACCCTGGACCAGGGCACGCCGCAGTCGATGTTGTCGGCGCTGTTCGCCAGCGGCGGTTACCAGCTGCGACACAGCCCGGTCGGTTTTCGCAGCCAGTTCCACTGCACCGGCACGCCGCAATGGGTGTTCATCCTGGGGGGACAGATGGAAATCGGCCTGCAGGGCGGTGTGTCGCGGGTGTTCGGGCCGGGCCAGCACTTCTACTCCGCCGATGTGTTGCCGCAAGGCGCGGCCTTCGATGCCCAGGTGCACGGCCACTGGAGCCGCCAGGTCGGCCCCGATCCGCTGGTGACCCTGTTCGTGCGCGATTGACGGCGCACATGCACCGACTGCAAGGAGACTCCCCATGGCCAGCCTGAGCCCGCACGAGATTGCGCAGTACCACGAGCGGGGTTATCTGATTCCGTCATTCCGATTGAGCGCCGCGCGCGCTGCGCAGTTGCGCACTGCGCTGGAGCAACTGATCCACGACAACCCCGCAGTGCGGCCCGAGAAACTGGTCAGCGCCCACGTGATGGGCCAGGATGGCGCGCCCAACGTCGAGGGCGTGCGCGGGCATCCGGCATTCCTGGAACTGGCGCGAGACCCCGACATCCTGGATCTGGTCGAGCAGGTGATCGGGCCGGACATCATCCTGTGGGGTTGCCATGTGTTCTGCAAGCCGGCCGGCGACGGACTGGAGACACCCTGGCACCAGGACGGCCACTACTGGCCGATCCGTCCGCTGGCCAACTGCACCGTCTGCGTGGCACTCGCTCCATCCACGCGCGACACCGGCTGCCTGCGCGTCATTCC
>CAZADK010000893.1:0-1609 GCA_964483855.1 uncultured Rhodoferax sp. | reverse complement strand
ACTCTTCGGCCACGGCGCGGCCGCCAATGACGTCCTTGAGCCGGACGATCTTGCCGCGCGAGTGGCGCTTCATCTCGGCAATCACTTTCGCGGCCATCGGCGCGGTGCTTGCTGTCCGCTCAGCCATTACGCTGGTCCCTTTTTTCACCCATTTTCGCTCCCGTTGCGGCTGCGCCGATTCGATGGCATCTTCTCATGTGGACCCCGCAATTGCACTGGCGGAAACCCGGACATCGCCCCCATGGAACGTTACCTCGTGCCAGGCGATAACGCGTTTGTCATGCGGGTACACCGCCAGTTTCTCGGCGATCAGTTCTTGCACCTTCCTGCACAAGTCATTCTTCATTGAGGCGCCATTCCGAATAGACATGGCGAAGTCACCAAGCGCTTTGGCTTTCTGGTCAGAGCCATTGCCGCTGCCTGCTCAATTACGCGATTTAACATCATCCCAGCCATGGCTGCTGTGCGTTGAATTCTTCTCGGAAAATGCGAAGACATAACTTGTTAGTGACTCAGTGCAAGACTTTCTTCACTCAATTTCTATCCCCGCTCTTTTTGCTATTTGTTTCCACTTTGCTATGTCACTATCGATAACCTCTTTGAACTCTTCTGACGAACTGCCGACCGGTTGCGGCACTGGATCGCGATGCCAAGCCTGCAAGAGCTGCCTACGCTTCCAATGCCGCCGCGAGTTGCGCCGGTATCGTCTGTCGCGATTCGATCTGCAAGAAATCCCATTTCCCAAATGACCCGTCACCACTGACGGCCTCACACCACTGCTGGGCCGCGCGCTTCTTTGCGTCAGACTGCTCGTCGCTGATGCCCTTTATTTCGACGATCAGGTGGTGCGTTTCTGCTTTGAGTTTGACGACAAAGTCGGGTAGATAGTCGTGCGGCGTCCCTCGCAACACATAGGGAATGGCAAATCCGAGGCCACTGTTTTTGACGAAGCTTTGCACACCCTGGTGTGTGTCTAGCACTGTTGCCGCAATCCGCTCCCACTGCGAATCCGCCACGACCACGTTGACATGGCTGCGCTGCACCGGCATGGGATGCTTGCGCGTGGTGTAGTCGACGTCTGCAGTGCTGCCCACCGGGCGATGCTGTTCAAAGCGTGGTCGCAAGCCCTCAGTGCTGGAAACTGTCATGTGCTCCAGAAGAATTTCCTGCATCCGGGAATAGTTTGGTGCCAGAAAAACATCCGACTTTTGTGCGGGCGGGTATGCCAGCGCCTTGCGCTCGACGAACTCCAGCACCAACAATACAAACCGGCCAAAAAGCGGCTTCAGCACGGCCGGCTCGACTTCGGTGCGACGTGCATATTCACGTAACAACTCATGCGCCGCGCGCAGAGCCTGGGTTTGCAGGCGGTTGTGCAAACGAAATTCCGCCAGGGTCACTTCGACAACGCGTCCTGGTGCTCCGACCAAAGGTGAGCCATCGGTCGCAGGAAGTCCGGCCTTCATTTCCACGGCAACCGGTAGCCGGGTCGGGTCGATCTTGATCGCATCGACTTGGCGCCAATCTATGGTCAGGTTGCGGTTCGCACGCACGACAAATCCGTCCACGCGTGGAAATTGGATCTCCAGCTTGGCCCGCTCTGGCAAGG
>CAZADK010000892.1:0-1610 GCA_964483855.1 uncultured Rhodoferax sp. | reverse complement strand
GAGCCGCTATCGGCTCTTTGTGTGAATGTCGGCTACGCCCGCCGAGCCTTGCCGTTGCCGCCCTGGACCGAGGGGTGGCCTGTGCGGGGCTGCTTTTAGTATTTATCGGCCAACTAAGGATTGATCATGGCTCGCGTTACTCCCATCGAACGCTATCGCAACATTGGAATTTCGGCCCACATCGACGCCGGCAAGACCACCACGACTGAGCGTATTCTTTTTTACACCGGTGTGAACCACAAGATCGGTGAGGTGCACGACGGCGCTGCCACCATGGACTGGATGGAGCAGGAGCAGGAGCGTGGCATCACGATCACTTCGGCCGCGACCACCTGTTTCTGGCGCGGCATGGATACGTCGTGGCCTGAGCATCGCATCAACATCATCGACACCCCCGGCCACGTGGACTTCACGATCGAGGTCGAGCGCTCGATGCGCGTGCTCGACGGCGCCTGCATGGTGTATTGCGCCGTGGGCGGCGTGCAACCCCAGTCCGAGACTGTCTGGCGCCAGGCCAACAAGTACAAGGTGCCGCGTCTGGCGTTTGTCAACAAGATGGACCGTACCGGCGCCAATTTCTTCAAGGTGCACGACCAGATGCGCCTGCGCCTGAAGGCCAACCCGATTCCGATCGTGATTCCGATCGGCGCCGAGGAGAACTTCAAGGGCGTGGTCGACCTGATCAAGATGCGCGCCATCTTCTGGGACGAGGCCAGCCAGGGCATGAAGTTCGAATACCAGCCGATACCTGCCGATCTGCTGGAGTTGGCCAAGCAGTGGCGCGAGAAGATGATGGAGGCGGCAGCCGAGGCGTCCGAAGAACTCATGAACAAGTACCTCGAAGAGGGTGACCTGTCCGAGGACGACATCAAGCTGGGCATCCGCACCCGTACCATCGCCAGCGAAATCCAGCCGATGTTCTGTGGCACTGCCTTCAAGAACAAGGGTGTGCAGCGCATGCTGGACGCCATCATCGAGTTCATGCCCTCGCCGGTCGATATTCCGCCGGTTGGCGGCACCGATGAAGATGAGGCGCCCGTCACCCGCAGGGCGGACGATAGCGAAAAGTTTTCGGCGCTGGCATTCAAGCTGATGACCGACCCGTTCGTAGGTCAGTTGACCTTCGTACGCGTGTATTCCGGTGTGCTGCAGAAGGGCGACAGTGTCTACAACCCGATTCGCGGCAAGAAAGAGCGCATCGGCCGGATCGTGCAGATGCACGCGAACAACCGCGAAGAGGTCAGCGAGATCCGCGCCGGCGATATTGCCGCGTGCGTGGGTCTGAAAGACGTCACCACTGGTGAGACTTTGTGTGATCCGTCGGCCATCGTGCTGCTCGAGCGGATGGTGTTCCCGGAGCCCGTCATCACGCAGGCCGTTGAGCCCAAGACCAAGGCCGACCAGGAAAAAATGGGCATCGCATTGCAGCGGTTGGCGCAGGAGGATCCCTCTTTCCGCGTCAAGACCGATGAAGAGTCCGGGCAGACGCTGATCGCCGGAATGGGCGAGTTGCATCTGGAGATCATTGTCGACCGGATGAAGCGCGAGTTCGGCGTGGAAGCCAATGTGGGCAAGCCGCAGGTTGCCTACCGCGAGACCATCCGCAAGAA
>CAZADK010000891.1:0-1613 GCA_964483855.1 uncultured Rhodoferax sp. | reverse complement strand
CCCCCTTGTGGGGGCCTGGCGAAGCCAGGGGTTGGGGCGCTCTTAGTGGATCGCCAGCTGGGTTACCTGGCTCTGTGCCGGCTGATTGACCAGCTTTAGCGTCAAGACACCGTTCTCCAGTTTGGCGCTGCTGCTGGCCACCGCGATGTCCTGCGGTAGCTGATAGGCCATCTGGTATTGACGCGGTGCGCCCTCGAGCGACTGGATGCGGACCACATCGCCCTCGACTCCGATGCTGAGCTGCTCGCGCGTGACGCCCGGCACGTCGAAGCGCAAGGTGGTCGATGTCTCGTCTTGCTCTACGGTTGCGGCATGGTTCTGGCGGCCGCGCGCGGCTTCGTCGAGCATGCGCTGCAGCATGCGGCTGGCCGGGTAGGCGGCTGTGCGGCGGGTGGCGCCGGGAACGGTGGTGGCGAAGAACATGGGAACACTCCTAGTAAACTGCGCGGCTCACAACGCTGTGGGCCACATGCACCAGATCTGCGCGTGTTTGCCGGGTTTTCAAGTAGGGAAGTCGTATGTTTATTGTTCGCAGCTGGCTCTTGAAATTGTTCTGGCTGGCCGCACTGGCTCCAGCACTGGCGCTGGCACAGCCGGCAATGCCACCGATCAAGGTGGCGATGATCGAAGGGCTGAGCGGGCCGTTCGCCAACACCGGCGAAGCCGTTTACCGCAACCTGGTCTGGGCCATGGAGCGGGTGAATCAGCGTGGCGGTGTGCGCCTGCAGAAGGCTGTGGGCGGCGCGCGGCAACTGGTGCTGCAGCGTTACGACAGCAAGGGCCAGAACGAGGAGGTGTTGTCGGCGCTGCGTGCTGCGATCGACAACGGCGTGCAGATCGTGGTCCAGGGCAACTCGTCGGCCAACGCGGCGGTGCTGATCGACGCCATCAACAAGCACAACGCCCGTGAGCCATCGCAGCGCGTGTTGTTCCTCAACTACTCGGCGGTCGATCCCGCGCTGACCAACGAGAAATGCAGCTTCTGGCATTTCCGCTTCGATGCCCATGCCGACATGCGGGTGGCGGCGTTGATGTCGGTCATCCAGGAGGACCGCGCGTTGCAGAAGGTCTACCTGATCGGGCAGGACTACAGCTTCGGCCAGGCCGTGCTGCGCGAAGTGCGACGCCAGCTCGCGCTGCAGCGGGCCGATGTGCAGATCGTCGGCGACGAACTGCATCCGGTGGGGCGGGTCAAGGATTTCCTTCCCTATGCCGCCAAGATCAAGTCCAGCGGAGCGCAGGCCATCATCACCGGCAACTGGGGCAACGACCTGACGCTGCTGGTCAAGGCGGCGCGCGAGGCCGGCTTCGCGGGCAGCTTCTACACCTTCTATGGCAATGCGCTGGGTGCGCCGGCGGCCATGGGGGAGGCCGGCATCGGCAAGGTGATCGCGGTGGCCGACTGGCTGCCCAATGTGCAGACACCCGAGAGTGAGGCGTTCTACCGCACGTTTCGCAAGCGATTTCCCGAACCGGCGGACGACTACGTGCATATGCGCATGCAGCTGATGGTCGAGGCACTGGCGCAGGCTGTCGAGCAGTCAGGCGCCACCGCGAAGGACGGCGCGCTGGACGTCGCAGCCGTAGCCCGGGCGCTGGAGCACGTCACGGTC
>CAZADK010000890.1:0-1613 GCA_964483855.1 uncultured Rhodoferax sp. | reverse complement strand
ACCGATGCCCGCCATTGGTCGGCTCCGCTACCGCTGTCAATCGCAGCGATGCTGCCATCGGAACCGGCGAGCGTGACGGTGGCACCGCTGACATCGACTTCCAGCGGATATCGCACCGCACCGATACGCGCGCTCCAGGCCAGGCGCACGTTCATCAGCGCCGCATTTGCACTGAGCTCGGCTGGTTTGGGCTTGTCCGGCCCGCTGGCACAGGCCGTCAACACGAGGGCCAGGGTCGCCGCGGCCAGGTACCAGCCGGCCCGGCAGGCAGCGCCAGCATGCCGGGTGGTCATCATGGCTTGGCCTCCACCGCCGTGGCGGCAGCGGCCGCCGGTCGCGGATCGGCGCCCAACGCGGTCAGCTTGATCTCGACAAGTTGGCGGTAGTCGCTGCGGGCATCGAGGCCGGCCCAGGCCTGCTGGTATTGGACGCGGGCTTCGGTGGGTTTGTCCTGCAGCATCAGCAGATCGCCTTTGCGGTCGGCCACCAGGGGCTTGAATTCGGCCGGAAACTCCCCGTCCAGCCGGGCCATCGCGGCCGGATAGTCCTTGGTTTGCGCCAGCAGGGCCGCCAGGCGCAACCGGGCAATGGCCTGGTACGCCGGATCGGAGGCCTGGTCGGCGACCCAGGCCAGTGCGGCCTTGGACTCTTCGGTCTTGCCGGCCTCTTGCTGCAGGCGGGCGCTCAACAAGCCTCCTTGCATCGCAAACGCGGTGCGGCCGAACTTGTCCTTCATGTCGGTGAAGGCCCGCTGCACCTTGGCCGGATCGCCTTGCGCAGCCAGCCGCTCGAGCTCGTCGTACAGCGACGCTGCCTGCGCCGCCTGGTTGCGTTGCCAGTACTGGTAGCCGTTCCAACCGGCATAGGCTCCCAGGATCGCGATCAACACCCAGGTGATCAGGTTGCCGTATTGCTTCCAGAAATGCTTGATCTGGTCGAGCTGTTCTTGTTCTTCGAGGTCGAGTTGTTTTGCCATGGGCTGTCTTTTGTCAGGTGGGCGATTGTAGGGTTGCAGCCCAATCCGCCAGGCTGGCCAGCGAGCGCAGTTGCTGGGAACCAGCGCCATCGCGCAGCGCCTTCACGATCACCGCGCCTTGCTGCACCTCCTGCTGGCCGAATACCAGCGCAAACCGCGCGCCGCTGCCATCGGCCCGCTTGAACTGGGATTTCAGGCTGGCAGCTCCAGGCTGCGCACCCGCGTGCATCTGTACGCGTATTCCGGCCCGCCGCAAGGCGTGCAGGGTCTGGAACGCCACTGGCAGATCGGCCGCGTCCTGGATCACTGCGTAAACATCGGGCACCGGTGCCTCGGCTGCCTGGCCGCGCACGCGCAGTAACTCCAGCACCCGCTCGATGCCCAGGCCCCAGCCCACAGCCGGCGTCGGCTTGCCACCCAGCACCTCGAACAGGCCGTCGTAGCGACCACCACCGCACAACGTGCCCTGGGCGCCGAGTTCGTCGGTGACGAATTCGAACACGGTATGGCTGTAATAGTCCAGCCCACGCACCGCGCGGGGGTTGATGCTCCAGAGCACGCCGCACGCCGTCAAAAGCGACTGTACGGTCTCGAAATGCTTCAGCGAGGCCTCGCCCAGGAAGCCCAGCAGCTGCGG
>CAZADK010000889.1:0-1614 GCA_964483855.1 uncultured Rhodoferax sp. | reverse complement strand
CGCGAGAAGGTCTGCGTGATGATCAACATCGACATGAACGCGGTCGGCAACTGGGCCGAGCGGCGCAACCTGCCGTACGCGGGTTATACCGACCTGGCGCAGAAACCCGAGGTCTACCAGCTGATCCAGGAATGCATCGAGAAAGTGAATGCCGATCTGGCGGCCGATGAACTGCTGGCCGGCAGCCAGATCAGCCGCTTCCTGGTGCTGCACAAGGAACTTGACGCCGACGATGGGGAACTGACCCGCACCAACAAGGTCCGCCGGGGCTTCATCGCCGACAAATACGAGCCGCTGGTCGAAGGCCTGTATGGCGGCAAGACCGAGCAGTACATCGAGACCGTGGTCAGGTTCGAGGATGGCCGCACCGGTAGCGTCAGCGCCACGCTGCGGATCGAAGGTGCCCGGACGTTCGCGCCGGTGAAGGCGGCAGCATGAGCAGGCCGGGCCGCCCCCAGGTGACAACACCGCTGCGGCGCGGACTGCCAACTGCGCGCAACGCTTGTCAGGTCGCAGCCAATACCTCGGTGCGTGGAACGAAGGCACAGCCATGAGCGAACTGGCCCCACAGAAGAAAATTGGCGACGTCATCCTGGACGTGCGCAACATCAGCCTGTCGTTCGGCGGCGTGAATGCGCTGACCGACATCTCGTTCGACGTGCGCGAACACGAGGTGCGCGCCATCATCGGGCCCAACGGCGCGGGCAAGAGCTCGATGCTCAACTGCATCAACGGTGTCTACACGCCGCAACAGGGCGAGATCAGCTTTCGCGGCCAGAGCTTCAAGCACATGAGCAGCCGTCAGGTCGCCGAGATGGGCATCGCGCGCACGTTCCAGAACCTGGCGCTGTTCAAGGGCATGAGCGTGGTCGACAACATCATGACCGGCCGCAACCTGCACATCAAGAGCAATCTGTTCCTGCAGGCGCTGCGCATCGGACCGGCCCAGCGCGAAGAGGAAAAGCATCGCGAATTCGTCGAGCACATCATCGACTTCCTCGAAATCCAGGCCCACCGCAAGACACCGGTGGGGCAGTTGCCGTACGGCCTGCAAAAACGTGTCGACCTGGGCCGTGCGCTGGCGATGGAGCCGCAGGTGTTGCTGCTCGACGAACCGATGGCCGGCATGAACCTGGAGGAGAAGCAGGACATGAGTCGCTTCATCCTGGATGTGAACGACGAATTCGGCACCACGATCGTGCTGATCGAACACGACATGGGCGTCGTGATGGACATCTCGGACCGCGTCGTCGTGCTGGACTACGGCAAGAAGATCGGCGACGGCACCCCGCGCGAAGTGCGTGAGAACGAAGAAGTCATCAGTGCCTATCTGGGCATATCCCATTGATGTCGGACCTGCTTTTGCAAAGGGACAGCTGATCATGGGCTTTTTTATCGAGACGCTGTTCAGCGGTCTGATGGCCGGCATGTTGTATTCGCTGGTCGCGCTGGGTTTTGTGCTCATATTCAAGGCGTCCGGCGTGTTCAACTTTGCGCAAGGGGCGATGGTGCTGTTTGCAGCATTGGCGATGGCCCGGTTTGCCGAGTGGATACCGGCGTGGACCGGTATCACCAACCTGATCTTCGCCAATGTGGCGGCATTCTTGATTGCCG
>CAZADK010000888.1:0-1616 GCA_964483855.1 uncultured Rhodoferax sp. | reverse complement strand
GTTCACCTTGAGTGCCAGATCAAGATTTGCGCAGCAAATTTGCTCTGGCTCCAACATTTTGTCGGATGTCCGGATGTTCACCTTGAGTGCCAGATCAAGATTTGCGCAGCAAATTTGCTCTGGCTCCAACCAAGAAAAACCCCATGAAAACCTACCAGAACCTCATTGCCAATCAGTGGGTGGCATCCGACTGCGGCACCACGATCACCATCACCAACCCCGCCACGGAATCGCATGCCGGCCAGGTCAACCTGGCCAGCAAAGCGCAGGTCGTTCAGGCCTGCGATGCAGCCGCCAAGGCGCAGCGCGCTTGGCGCAAGATGTCGGCGATCACACGCGCGGACTTCATGCGGCGCCTGGCAGACGCGCTGGTCGCACGCAAGGACGCAATCGGCACCGCGCTGGCGCTGGAGTCGGGCAAGAGCCTGGACGACGCGACCCACGAGGCGGTCTACGCCGCCGACATCACGCGCTACCACGCTGAATGGGCGCGGCGTATCGAAGGCGAGGTCATCCCCAGCGACAGCACCTCGGAGAACCTGGTGCTGCACCGCGAACCGCTCGGTGTCGTGGCCTGCATGATTCCGTTCAACTACCCGGTCTACACGCTGCTGCGCAAGATTGCACCGGCATTGATCACCGGCAACACCGTCGTCGTGCGGCCCAGCAACAATACACCGTGCAGCGCGTTCGAGATCGCACAGGCCGTGCTCGATGCCGGCTTGCCCGAAGGTGTCGTCAACATCATGGCGATGGACCATGACGCGGCCGAGCAGATGTGTACGCACCGCAAGGTGGCGATGATCACGCTGACTGGCAGCGTGACCGCCGGGCGGCGCATGCTGGAATTCTCCAAGGTCAATATCGCGCGCGTGTCTCTGGAGATGGGCGGCAAGACGCCAGCCATCATCACACCCAGCGCCGACCTGGACCAGGCGATCACGCGCATCGTGGCATCCAAGACGACCCACTGCGGCCAGTTGTGCACTGCGGTCGAACGCGTCTACGTGCAGCGCGCCCGGCACGACTCGGCGCTCGATCGCCTGCGCACCGCGATGCAGCAGCGCGCGTTCGGTGACCGCGCGGCCGACCCCAGCCACATGGGTCCGCAGGTCAACGCCGCCGCGCGCCAGGGCATCCACGACATGGTGCAGCGCGCCATCGCCGGCGGTGCACAACTCGAATGCGGCGGCGTCATGCCCGAGGGCAAGGGGTTCTTCTACCCACCCACGCTGCTGAGCGGCGTACGCCAGGACGCCGAGGTGGTGCAAGAGGAAACCTTCGGCCCGGTGTTGTGTGTATTGCCCTACGACCACTTCGACGACGCACTGGCCATGGCCAGCGACCACCAATACGGCCTGGCCTCGGTACTGTTCAGCACCGACTACCGCGAAGTCATGCAAGCCAGCAACGAGATCGAGGCCGGCGAGTTGTACATCAACCGCACCCCGGCCGACCCGTACCAGGGTTACCACGCCGGCTGGAAACGCTCCGGGCTGGGCGGCGACGATGGTAAACACGGCATGCTGGAGTTCACACAGACGCGGTTGGTGGTGATGCCCTACTGAGACCTTGAGTGCCAGACCAATAAATTGCGCAGCAATTTTTGCTCTGGC
>CAZADK010000887.1:0-1618 GCA_964483855.1 uncultured Rhodoferax sp. | reverse complement strand
GTGCGCACCGGTTGTTCGCCGCCGCCCAGGTCGACCCGGCCGCCGGCGCTCTCTTGCTGCATCTGGCGCAGCTGGCGCGAGATGTCGGCTGCGGTGGCGCCCAGCGCCTGCAGCCGCATCGGGTCGAGCGCCACCCGCACCTCGCGGGTCACGCCACCCACCCGCGTCACGCCGCCGACGCCACGCACCGACAACAGCCTGCGCGTCACCTCGTTGTCGACGAACCAGGATAGGGCCTCGTCGTCCATGCCCGCGACACCGGCGCGCGGGATCGAACGCACGGTGAAGGCCAGCACCGGCTGTGCCGCCATGTCGAGTTTGTTGACGATCGGGTCACGCAGGTCGCCGGGCAGGTCGCTGCGCACCTTGCTGACCGCCGAACGCACGTCGTCGACCGCTTCCTGCACCGGCTTTTCGAGCTGGAACTCGGCAGTGATCGTGACCGAGCCGTCCTGCACCTTGGTGTAGATGTGCTTGAGGCCCTGCAGCGATGCAAGCGAGTTTTCAATCTTGCGCGCGACCTCGGTTTCGAGCTGCGCTGGAGCCGCGCCGGGCAACGATGCGCTGACGGTGACCGTGGGCAGGTCAATGTCCGGGAACTGCTGCACCTTCATCGCGTTGAACGACAACACGCCGGCGAAACACAGCAGCACGAACAGCATCACCGCCGGAATCGGATTGCGGATCGACCAGGAAGAAACGTTGATCATGGCGCGGCTTTCAGCGTGAGGCAGATGCGGCTGCCACCGGCGCCCCGGCACCGTCGACCACGCGCACCAGGTCGCCTTCGTTCAGGAACCCCGCGCCGCTGGCGACCAGCCGGGTGTTCACGTCAAAGGCACTGGTGATCTCGATGCGGTCGCCGGCCTGGCGTCCGGTTTGCACCTTGATGCGCGAGACGCGGTTGTCGTCGCCCAGCTTGTAGACATAACTGAATCCATCGCGCAGCACCAGCGTTGACTGCGGCACCAGCAAGGCGCTGCTGTCGCCGAGTTCGAACGCGCCGGACGCGAACATGCCGGGCTTGGCGGGGCCGGACATGTCCCGGGTCGACGGCAGGTCGACATAGACCAGCGCGGTGCGGGTCTGGTTGTCCACCGTCGGCCCGATCATGCGCACCTTGCCACGGACTTCGACGCCGCTGGCGACCTTGATCAGCGCCGATGTACCGCGCTTGATGCGCCCAAGCTCGCTGGAGGTGACCTCGGCGCGCCATTCCAGCCGGCCCTGGCGGATCATCCGGAACAACTCGGTGCCAGCGGGTACGACCGCGCCCACGGTGGCCGCGCGCGCCGCGATGACACCGGCGTCCGGTGCCAGCACCTGGGTGTGCCTGAGCCGCAGCTGCTGCACCTCGAGCGCGGCGTTGGACGCAGCCAGCCGCGCCTGGGCAGTCTGCTCCAGCGTCAGGTACTGGTTGATCTGCTGCGTGCTCAGGGCGCCGGAGTCCTTCAGCGTGCGGGCGCGTTCGGCGTTGCCGGCGGCCTCCAGCGCGTTGGCCTGGGCCTCCTGCAGCTGGGCGCGCGCCAGCGCCACGTCGGCCTGAACCGGGGCCGCGTCGAACGTGGCCAGCACCTGGCCGGCACGCACCACGTCGCCCACGCCGGCGCGCAGCTCG
>CAZADK010000886.1:0-1622 GCA_964483855.1 uncultured Rhodoferax sp. | reverse complement strand
TATGTCAGCAGCGGCTTCATGAAGCCGCTGCTGACATAGGCGTCGTGCAGCAGCCGGAAGCAGGCTTCGAGTTCTTCCTTGGTCTCCGCGATCTTGAGCACCAGGCGTTTGTCGGGTGCCGGGTCGCAGTCGACGAACGAGCGGAACACGGCAAACCGCACCGACTGGGGGAACAGCGAAAAAACCTTGCGCAGGCCGTTTCGCCACGCCTTGTGGATGTTGGCCAGCAGCGACCGCTTTTTCACATGTATCTCCTCGCTGCTTGCGGGTGGTGGCCCGGCGGTTCACGAGTCCGGCAGGCCAGCCCCTGCATCAGCGCCCGTATTTGTCTTCAAGTCGCACGATGTCGTCTTCGCCCAGATAGGTCCCCGACTGCACCTCGATCATCTCCAGTTGCACCCGCCCCGGGTTCTCCAGCCGGTGCGTCGTACCCAGTGGAATATAGGTCGACTCGTTCTCCGACACCAGGAAGCTCTCCTTGCCCCGCGTCACCTTGGCTGTACCGCAGACGACGATCCAGTGTTCGGCGCGGTGATGGTGCATCTGCAGCGACAGGGTACCACCTGGCTTGACCACGATACGCTTGACCTGAAACCGGGCACCGGCATCGATGCTGTCATACCAGCCCCAGGGCCGGAACACCTTGCGATGGATCTGTCCCTCGTGCCGCCCGCGTTGCTTGAGCGTATCGACGATTTTCTTCACGTCCTGGGTGTGATTCTTGTGCGCGACCAGTACCGCGTCGGGCGTCTCCACGACCACCAGGTCGCTCACGCCCACGCAGGCCACCAGCCGGCTGTCCGACAGCGCCAGCGTGTTGTGGCAGTCGTGCAGCATCACGTCGCCCTGGCCGACATTGCCGTCAGTGTCCTTGGGCAATACCTTCCACAACGCATCCCAGGCACCGACGTCGGACCAGCCGGCCTGCAGCGGAATCACGACACCGGTGGGCAACCCGTCAACCGCGTCGGCACGCTCGCGGCTGTGGGTGGTGATGCGCTCCATCACCGCGTAGTCGATCGAGTCGGACGGGCATGCCGCAAACGCCTCCTTGCCCACCCGCGCGAAATCACCGTCGCGGGCCGCACCTCGCCAGGCTTTCTCGCAGGCTTGCAGAATGTCGCCACGGCAACGGCCGATGGCCGACAACCAGACCGAGGCGCGCAGCATGAAGATGCCGCCGTTCCACAGGTACGACCCGTCATCCAGATAGGATTGCGCAGTCTTCAGATCCGGCTTCTCGACGAAGCGGGCGATCAGGCGGGCCGATGCCGCGATGCCGTGGGCACTGGGCACGGGCGCACCACTCTGGATGTAACCGTAACCGGTCTCGGGCGCATCTGGCGTGATGCCGAAGGCCACCACCAAACCTTGTGCCGCCAGTTGCGCACCTTGACGCGCCGCATCACCGAAGGCTTCGGCGTCCAGGATCACATGGTCGGCCGGCATCACCAGCAGCACCGGATCGCTTGCGTCATCCGCCGCCGCCGCCAGTGCTGCCAGCGTCAGCGCAGGCGCCGTGTTGCGACCGACAGGTTCGAGCACGATGGTGCCGGGCTTGCCCATCAGGCGTAGCTGCTCTGCAATCACGAAGCGATATTCCTCGTTGCACACCACCATTG
>CAZADK010000885.1:0-1630 GCA_964483855.1 uncultured Rhodoferax sp. | reverse complement strand
GCCTGATCAACTGCGCTGGCATCGCGCCGGCCATCAAGACGGTGGGCAAGGACGGTGCGCATCCGCTCGCGAATTTTGCCAAGACGATCACCGTCAACCTGATCGGCAGCTTCAACATGATCCGCCTGGCCGCCGACGCCATGGGCAAGAACGAGCCCGAGGCCACCGGCGAGCGCGGCGTGCTGATCTCCACCGCGTCGGTGGCGGCCTACGATGGCCAGATTGGCCAGGCCGCCTACAGCGCGTCCAAGGGCGGCATCGTCGGCATGACGCTGCCGATCGCACGCGACCTCGCACGCAGCGGCATTCGCAACATGACGATCGCCCCCGGCATTTTCGGAACGCCCATGTTGTTCGGCATGCCCCAGGAGGTGCAGGATGCGCTGGCGGCCGGCGTGCCCTTCCCTTCGCGCCTGGGTACTCCGCAAGACTACGCCAAGCTGGCCAAACACATCATCGAGAACGACATGCTCAACGGAGAAGTGATCCGCCTGGACGGTGCCATTCGACTGGCACCGCGCTGACACCGGATCTTACGACCATGCCAGCCCCCACCCGCCACCATGACCGCTTTTCTCGAGACGACAAGGTCGTGCTGGTCGTGGGCGGCACCGGCCGCGCCAGGGGCATCGACCTGGCCATTGCCAACGACTTGGCGGACGACGGCGTCCGGAGCTGCGTGGCCGGGCGCAGCTCCAACAAGCGGCAGGCCGCGCTGGCGCAACTCGGTACGAAAAGGCGCCAGGCCCGAGGTGTGCCGACGGACACGGGACATTTCGAAGAACTGGACGAACAGGCGGGCGTCGCCGCATATCTGGCCTCGCCCCCTGCAACCTGTGTGACCGGCGAGGCCATCCGTGTGGACGGTGGATTTCTGGCGGCCGGCGTTTGATTTGAGACTGAGCGCGCGACAACGCCGCAGAAAGACACCATGGCGATACACGGCATGAACCATTTCACGGTGTTGTCGTCCGACCTCGACTCGACACTGCGTTTTTATTGTGGCCTGCTGGGCCTGACCAACGGCCCGCGCCCCGCGTTCCAATTCCCCGGCGCCTGGCTTTGCTGCGGCGATACCGCAGTGCTGCATATCGTGGCCGGGCGTGCGATGCCGAACCCGCCCGCCGGCGTGATCGACCACATGGCGTTCAGCGCCACCGGCCTTGCCGCAACGGTGGCGAAACTGCAGGCGCACGATATCACTTACGACCTGCGCCAACTGCCGGGTGGCGGCACCTGGCAACTGTTTTTCCACGACCCTGACGGCGCACGTGTCGAGCTCGACTTCGACGCCGCTGAAGCCGCGCCGGCACATCTGCCCAAGCCGTAATCAGCGGCGACGTGCACGCCGCATCCGCTTTTCCCTGGAGAACCCGACATGACCCGAATCACCCTCCCGCTGGGCGCGCTGGCGCTTGCCGCCCTGCTCGCCGGCTGCGCCTCGGCGCCCGGCAACTTCAGCTACACGGTACCCGACCAGCCTGAAGGCGCCTCGGGGTATACCGAGAAGCCTGGCTGGGCCACGCGCAAGTTCGCGGTCGCCGCCGCCAATCCGCTGGCGACCGATGCCGGCTACCAGGTGCTCAAGGCCGGTGGCAGCGCGGTCGACGCGGCAATCGCGGTACAGATG
>CAZADK010000884.1:0-1631 GCA_964483855.1 uncultured Rhodoferax sp. | reverse complement strand
GCATGCCGGCCTCGATCGCGTGTTCGCCTTTGACGATGTTTTCGTACACCTTGGTCCGACCCTGCACGTCGTCGGACTTGACCGTCAGCATTTCCTGCAACGTGTAGGCGGCACCATAGGCTTCCAGTGCCCAGACCTCCATCTCGCCGAAACGCTGACCACCGAACTGCGCCTTGCCGCCCAGCGGCTGCTGCGTGACCAGGCTGTACGGGCCGGTCGAGCGCGCATGCATTTTGTCGTCGACCAGGTGGTGCAATTTGAGTACGTGCATGTAGCCGATCGTGGTCGGACGCTCGAACGGCTCGCCGCTGCGGCCATCGAACAGATGGGCCTGCGTGCGTGCCGCCGTCAGGCCCTTGGCCTTGACGATGTCGTCCGGGTACGCCAGTTTGAGCATGCTGCGGATCTCTTCTTCCGACGCCCCGTCGAATACCGGCGTCGCGAAGGTCGCACCCTTTGACAGGTTGTCGGCCATCTCCAGCACATCGGAGTCGCCGAGCTTGGACAGGTCTTCCTTGTGGCCCGATCCGTTGTAGAGCTGTTCCATGATCTGGCGCAGCTCGGCTAACTTGGCTTGCGCTTGCAACATCTCACCGATGCGCATGCCGATACCCTTGGCAGCCCAGCCCAGATGCACCTCCAGCACCTGGCCGACGTTCATCCGCGAAGGCACGCCCAGCGGGTTGAGCACGATGTCGCATGGGGTGCCGTCTGCCATGTAGGGCATGTCCTCGACCGGAACGATCTTGGACACCACACCCTTGTTGCCGTGGCGACCGGCCATCTTGTCGCCGGGTTGCAGGCGGCGCTTGACGGCCAGGTAGACCTTGACCATCTTGAGCACGCCCGCCGGCAGTTCGTCGCCCTGCGTGAGTTTCTTCCGTTTTTCCTCGAACAGCAGGTCAAAGCTGTGGCGCGTCTGCTCCAGCGAGTTCTTGATGCTCTCGAGCTGGCTGGCGACATCATCGTCGGCCGGACGGATGTCGAACCAGTGGAACCTCTCGACCGCGGCCAGGTAGGCCTTGTCGATCTTGCTGCCCTTGGCCAGCTTCTGCGGGCCACCGTTGGCGACCTTGCCGGTCAGCAGTTTCTCGATCCGGTCGAACGCGTCGGCCTCGACGATTCGCAGCTGGTCGTTCAGGTCGAGCCGGAAACGCTTGAGTTCGTCGTCGATGATCTGCTGGGCGCGGCGGTCGCGGGTGATGCCTTCGCGCGTGAACACCTGCACGTCGATGACGGTGCCCTGCGAGCCCTGGTCGACGCGCAGCGAGGTGTCCTTCACGTCGCTGGCCTTCTCGCCGAAGATGGCGCGCAGCAACTTTTCTTCCGGCGTCAGCGTGGTCTCGCCCTTAGGCGTGACCTTGCCCACCAGCGTGTCGCCCGGCATGACCTCGGCACCCACGTAGATGATGCCTGACTCGTCGAGGCGGTTGAGCTGCTGCTCGCTCAGGTTCGGAATGTCGCGCGTGATTTCTTCGGCACCGAGCTTGGTGTCGCGCGCCATCACCACCAGTTCCTCGATGTGGATCGAGGTGTAGCGGTCGTCGGCAACGACACGTTCGCTGATCAGGATCGAGTCCTCGAAGTTGTAGCCGTTCCAGGGCATGAACGCGACCAGCATGTTCTGGCCC
>CAZADK010000883.1:0-1631 GCA_964483855.1 uncultured Rhodoferax sp. | reverse complement strand
CACCTGCGCTATCGCCGACCAGGCTGTTGCCCGCACCGATGGCGCCGACCGCCGGCGCGGCGGGGTTGATCCAGGTGACGGCTCCCATGTTGCCGTTCCAGTTCGGCGTTCGTACCAGATAGTGCGTGCCATCGAGAAAATCGACGTCGTTGTTACCGACCCGGTCGTTGGTGGCGATCCCCACCAGGCTGTTGGCCGAAGACACTGGGCCGAACACACCCACGGCGGGGTCGGCCCAGGTGATGGCGCCGGCCGATGTGGCGGCGCCATTGGTCCAGTTCGGGCTGATGATGGCAACCTTGCTGCCGACGTATTGGTAGTTGCCGAAGCCGCCTACCTGGTCTCCTGCCGTCGAACCGAGCAAACTGTTGGTGCCGTCCACGATGCCGAAGCTACCGCTGGCGTTGTCGAGCCAGCTCACCGCGCCCATGCCCCCGCTCCAATTGCGGCTGAACACGAGCGACCGTCCGGCGCCCAGGTTCACGACGCCGCCGTCGCCAACCCGGTCGTTGGCACTGCCGCCGACCAGGCTGTTGCCGCCGGACACGACACCCACCACCGGCGCCGCCTGGTCAACCCATGTCACCGCACCACGCGACCCGTTCCAGAGGCTGGAGCGAACGGCAAAATGCGTGCCGTCGAGTTGCGACAAACCATTGTTGCCGACCCGGTCTCCGACGCCACTACCCACCAGGCTGTTGGCTGCGCTCACCGGTCCGACCAAGCCAACACTGGCATCTACCCAGGTGATGGCCCCTGCATTGGGAACGCTGGCGGTATTGGCCCAGTTGCGACTGAAAACGGCAATCAACGAACCGTTCGTGAAATCGTAGTCTCCATAGCCGCCAACCGTGTCAGCTGCGTTCGAGCCGACCAGGCTGTTTGCCGCGCCCACGACACCCGTCGCGCCCGCGACGGTATCGACCCAAGTCACCGCGCCCATTGTGCCGTTCCACTGGGGGCTAAAAATCGCCGACTTCCCGTAGCCGAGATTGACCACTCCGCCCGCGCCAATATGGTCGGTTGGCACAGCACCCACCACGCTGTTGGTGCTCGACACCACACCGACCGGTGGCGCTGCGGTGGAGGCCCAGGTGACGGACCCGGTATCGTTGTGCCAACTCTGATTGACGATGGCATAACGGATGCCGTCCAGATAGTCGAAGTTGCCAGAACCGATACGGTCGTTGGTCTGGTCACCGATGAGGCTGTTGGCCGCAGACACCGCACCGGTGATGGTGGAGCCAGCATCGAACCAGGTGATGGCGCCCGCCGCTGGCGCATTGACACCGTTGGCCCAGTCGGGGCTGAGAATGCCGATCTTGCTGCCCAGGTAGTCCCAATAGTTGCTGCCGACGCGGTCTCCCGGGTCGGTTCCAACCAGACTGTTGCCAGCAGCCACGGTCCCCACCATGCCGGTGGCCTGATCCATGAAAGTGACCGCGCCGCGGTTGCTGCTCCAGTTCTGGCTGAAGATGGTCCACTTTCCGGTCAGCAGGGTGTAGATGCCGCCGCCTCCGACCTGGTCACCCGGCGAGGCGCCCACAAGGCTGTTGGCCGGGCCCACGACCCCCACCGCCGGAGCAGCCGGGTCGATCCAGGTCACCGCACCTGCGCTGCCATTCCAGGCC
>CAZADK010000882.1:0-1633 GCA_964483855.1 uncultured Rhodoferax sp. | reverse complement strand
CGCAGAAGTCTTCGAGGCCGCCAGACGACTGACGCAGTGAAATCAGTCAGATTTCTTGAAGAGGCTCAGGACGAGTTTCTTGAGCAGATTTCGTACTACGAAGAACGTGATAAGGGACTTGGAGAAAAGTTTCGGTTGGCTGTTCAGGCGGCAACAACTCTGGCGTCAGCGCATCCAAAACATGGTTCGCCTTGGAAGCTTCGGACCCGAAGAGTCTTTCCTAAAGGTTTCAGATTTTCGATTGTTTACCGAATCGAGCCGACTGAACTCGTCGTATTCGCCGTTGCTCATTTTCGGCGCCGGCCCACGTACTGGAGGCACCGGAAGTGATGCCTATCAATACGCGCCAGGCAAATGATGGATCTGCAATGGTGTCTTCAAGCAGGTTGTTCGACGGCGACCAGTTTTATGCCCATTTTGTTGGTGTCGGTCGGTGTACTGCTCACCCTTGATCAGCATCGTGTAGAGCAGCCTGATCAGCTCGTAGGCTGCCACGCGATGGCCTTTGGGCTGTTCACGCGCGCACACCTGCGTCGGCCAATTTTCATCAGGGGGTCTCCCCGCCGCCCGACGCCCCGGGCGGCGGGGAGGGGCCGCGCCTGGTGTGGGCAGAGCCAGGTAAGACACTATGAAGGACGTGGGTTTGCCCGATGTCGAGGGGCTTTCAGGACGGGCGGCGTGCGCGCCGACCAGACGGTGCTGCGTTTGGGCGTGGACCATTACCGCGTGATCGACGGCGCGGACGCTGGTCACCGCGACCTATTGAGCTTTTCATTGATCATGACATCACCAGAGCGTGGCTTGCATCCAGCAAGCAGCAATAATCGAGCGACGCTTTTGAGCGCTCTTGAGCTTGTTGCCTGCGGTGGTGTGCAACTCGCCGAGGTCGTTGGGGCAATAGTTGGCCAAGGCATGGCGTTTAAGCAAGGCCCACAGGTACTCCACCGGGTTCAGGTCGGAAGAGTACGGGGGCAGGAATGCAATCTGAATGTGCCCACCCAAACTGTCCAGATAGTCCCGCACCAGGCATCAAGCAACCTCTTCCACGTGTACACGGTTTGCCGCGCCACCCCAACCGCAATAGCCGATTCCGCCGGTGTCTTTCCCGCCAGCAACATTCGCCCTGCTCGCGGCCGCTTCTTTGCAGCTTTGCTCAACCTCTTTTGGACCATGACTACATTCTCCAGTAACCGTCCTGAAGACATAACGCCAATGGCTTGTCGGGACAAGCCATTATCGAAGTGCGCAACATCGGCTACGACTGACAACGTCGGCACCAATGTGGTTAACGACCCTTGTCGTTACAGCGTGCATAGTCCTCATAGCACTATCTCGCTGCTCGCGGGGTGAGCGCGAGTCGCATCACGATCCAGGGCCGCAGCGAACACGAGCCGATCGCCAGCAAATGCCAGCGTGGAAGGCCGTGCGCAAAAGCGCCAGGTCGAGATATCCCTCGGGGATCGGTCGGCCGTAGCGACGAACTGACCGATTGATTCTTCAGCCGGACACTCGCTAACGCAGGGGCCCGGTTGTTGGGGCGCTTGTGCGGGGCCGTGATGTGGATTTGGCGTGTGGTGGGTGCCGCACCCGCACCGGACAGGAGGTATGGAGTCGCCGTGCAGGGTGCCAGGTC
>CAZADK010000881.1:987-1648 GCA_964483855.1 uncultured Rhodoferax sp. | reverse complement strand
AGGCGCAGTATTTGCAGCCGATGCACTTGTCGTAGTCGACCAGCACGATGCCGTCTTCCTTGCGCTTGTAGCTCGCGCCGGTGGGGCAGACCGGCACGCAGGGTGGGTCTTCGCAGTGCAGACAACTCTTGGGGAAGTGGATGGTCTCGGTGCCCGGGTAGCTGCCGGCCTCGTAGGTCTGCACCCGATTGAAGAAGGTGCCGGTCGGGTCCGCGCCATACGGGTTTTCGTCGGCCAGCGGGCCGGCCGAACCCGACGTGTTCCACTGCTTGCAGGAGGTCACGCAGGCGTGGCAGCCGACACACACGTTGAGGTCGATCACCAGCGCCAGTTGTTTGGCCAGTGTCTCGCCGGGCAGGGCGCGCACCCGGGTTGTGTCGGCCATCGGTTGTGCCGCTGCTGCGCTGCGCGCGGGCGCCTGCGCCACGGCGTTGGTCCGCAGGATGTCCTTGAGCCAGCCGATCATGATTTTTTACGTCCTGCGAAATAGGTCAGCACCTGCGCCGCCTTGCCCAGCACGCCGGGTGCGGCGGGCATGGACGCAAACTGCGGGAAGGATTCCCGGGGTTCCTCGGGGGCCGCGGGGCGGATGCGTACCCGCACGTCGTACCAGCCCGCCTGCCCGGTGATCGGGTCGGAGTTGCTGATGGTCGTGCTGCCC
>CAZADK010000881.1:0-977 GCA_964483855.1 uncultured Rhodoferax sp. | reverse complement strand
GTTGAGCAGGAAACCCTTGCGGGCCTCGTCGGCCCCCGGCGCGAGTTGCCAGGCGCCGTCGGCCTTGCCGATGGCGTTCCAGGTCCAGACGGTGCCGGGTTCGACTGCCTCGCTGTATCGCACCATGCAACGCACCTTGCCCCACTGGCTCTCGACCCAGCACCAGCCGCCGTCCGCGATACCGGCAGCCTTGGCGGTGGCGACGTTCACATGCAGGTAGTTGTGGCTGTGGATCTGGCGCAGCCAGGCGTTCTGCGAGTCCCAGGAGTGGTACATCGCCATCGGGCGCTGCGTGATCGCGTTCAGCGGGTAGGCCTTGAGGTCGGTGGCGGCTTCTTCCAGCGGCGCATACCAGAACGGCAACGGATCGAAATAGGTGGCCACGCGCTCGCGCAATTCGTCCGGCGGCTGACGGCCGCGGGTCTTGCCCTGCGCGGCCAGCCGGAAGAACTGCAGCGTGTCGGAATACAGCGCCAGCTGGATCGGATCGTTGCGCTGGCGCCAGCTCTTGTCCTTGGCAAAATCCAGGTACTCCCGGTTCCAGTTGCGCATGTAGTGCATGGTCTGGGGCATGTGGTACTGGAACACGCAGTTGTGCTTCTCGTAGGCTTCCCACTGCTTCGGATTGGGTTCGCCCTTGAGGTGCGACTGCCCGTCCTTGCCGCGCCAGCCCATCAGGAAACCGACACCGGGCGCAGGCTGGAAGTTGACGATGAAATCGGTATAGCTGCTGAATTTTCGGCCGCCCTCGGGCGTGGTGAAAGCCGGGAACTTCAACCGGCCCGCCAGTTCGATCAACACCTCCTGAAACGGCTTGCATTCGCCCAGCGGCTTGACGACCGGAATCCGTACCGAATCGACCGGCCCGTCGAACTCGGAGATCGGCCGGTCCAGCATGCCCATCACATCGTGGCGCTCGAGATAGGTGGTGTCGGGCAGCACCAGGTCGGCAAAGGCCACGGTCTCGCTCTGGAACG
>CAZADK010000880.1:0-1648 GCA_964483855.1 uncultured Rhodoferax sp. | reverse complement strand
AGACAACGGTGATGGGCATGCTGGCTGCCTGGACTATTTTGAACAAGGTGGCAAGTGGTGGCCGCGATGCGCGGTTCGCCGACTTCGTGCTTGTCGTATGCCCGAACGTGACGATCCGCAGCCGCCTCGGGGAGCTAGATCCGGCGCGCGGCGATGCAAGCCTTTACCGCACGCGGGACCTGGTGCCACCTCATTTGATGGGCTTGATGGGTCAAGGTCGGGTTCTGGTGCGCAACTGGCATGTCTTTGAGCTGCAGGACGACGCAAATGCCGGAGGAAGTTCAGCACGCGTCGTGCGGCGTGGTCGGGAACTGCGTGAGAAGAAGATCGTTCGGATTGCCGAAAAGGCGACCACGGCCCGAGGTACGCGTTATATGACGCTAGATGCCTATCGCAAAGCGCAGCTGCTCGGCTTGTTGGAGGTGGTAAGTGAAGCGCGAGGCGAACACGGCGTGCCAGTGCAGGCTGAAGTGGTCGAGACGCGGTATGTCGAATCGGACACCAAATGGCTCAGGCGCGTGCTGGAGGAGGGAGCCCGAAAGCACAACATCATGGTGTTCAACGACGAGGCGCACCATGCCTACCGGCTGGGCGAGCAAGAGGCTTATGAAGACGATGACGACGACGGGCTCGACGCCTATTACCGCGAGGCGACGATCTGGGTCGAAGGGCTGGACCGAATCAACAGGCTCGCTGGAATCGGGCGTGTGTTTGACTTCTCGGCCACGCCCTATTTCCTGGGCCGGGTTGGCAACAATGCGAATCGGCCATTCCCGTGGGTTGTAAGCGACTTCGGCTTGATGGAGGCGATCGAGTCCGGGCTTACCAAGATTCCGCAGTTCGCCGCGCGCGACCTGGCCGGCGAGCCGATTCCAGGCTACTTCAACATCTGGAACTGGATTCTGCCGCAGCTCAAGGCGTCGGAACGGGGCGGACGCAAGCAGGCAGCCAAGCCAGAGGCGATCCTGCGGCACGCCTTTACGCCGTTGGTGATGCTGGGCGGTTTGTGGCAGCAACGGGCTCGGGAATTGGCCGAAGCGGGAACAGATGACCGACCGCCGGTTTTCATCGTGGTGTGCAAGAACATCAAGCTGGCCAGGCTGGTGTTCGACTGGCTCGCGCTCGACAAACCACCACCGGGGGTACCCAAGGCAGGTCTGAGCGATTTTCTGAACTCAACCGATCGTGCCAACACGATTCGTGTCGACAATGCCGTTTCGTCCGAGGGAGACGATGGCACGTCTAAATCGGACGAGGACCAATGGATGCGTTTCACTCTGGATACGGTTGGACGGCGTGATTGGTCGCGTGACACGATGGGGCGTCCCTTGTACCCGGGTGGTTTTGCCGAACTGGCAGACAAGCTGTCGCGTGCGCTGCATCCGCCTGGACGTGATGTGCGAGCGATCATCAGCGTGGGCATGCTTACCGAGGGTTGGGATTGCAACACAGTGACCCATATCGTTGGTTTGCGGCCTTTCATGTCGCAGCTTTTGTGTGAGCAAGTCGTCGGGCGCGGCCTGCGGCGGGCGAAATACGAGCCGGGCGATGACGGCAAGTTGCCGGAAGAGATTGCGCAGATCTTCGGTGTGCCGTTCCAGGTGGTGCCATTCAAGGCACAGGCTTCGGCGGCTCCCAAGCCGCAGGC
>CAZADK010000879.1:0-1649 GCA_964483855.1 uncultured Rhodoferax sp. | reverse complement strand
TGGCACAGGGCCAGGCGATCTGGCAGGACACCTGCTCGGCCTGTCACCAGATGGAGGGCGAAGGCGTGCCTGGCTTGTTCCCGCCGCTGCAGGCCAATGGGGTTGACGCGCTGATAGGGTCCCGGTGGTGCCGCCGCAGGTGCGCCGCACGCGCGAGTCCGCGGCGCGCCTGACTACCCCGGCGCGCCGGCAACACCGCGTGCGCCCTTGCCGTTGGCGCTCTCGCGCCGGGCCCAGAGGCGTCGCCCCAGCTTTCGCAATTCACTGAACCACAACACCCCACTGGCCAACACCACGCATACGCCCCACTGGCTGGCGGAAAGCGGCACGGTGCCGAAGGCAAGATTGAGGAAGGGCCAGTGCACCACCGCCACCTGCAGCGCGGCCGACAAGGCCACGGCGCCCCACAACCAGCGGTTGGAGAGCGCGGCGCTGAATGCCGACACGGTTTGCGAGCGTGCATTGAAGCAGTTGAACAACTGGGTCAGCACCAGCACCGTGAAGGCGGCCGTGCGGGCAAGTTCCATGCTGTGCGGGCCCGCGCCCACCCAGGCCGGTTGCGGCTCGAACATGCCGCCGGGCAGGAACAGGTCCAGGGTCAGCACGGTCAGCAGCGCCATCACCATCCCGGACTCGGCCACACTCAGGCCCATGCGCAGGTCGATGACACGCTTGCTGCGCGGACTTGGCTTGCGGGCCATCACATCGTCGCTGATCGGGTCCACGCCCATGGCCAGCGCGGGCCCGGTGTCGGTGACCAGGTTGATCCACAGGATCTGCGTGGCCAGCAGTGGCAGCACCACCGCCCCGCCGGTGCCGGTGGCGGTAGCCGTCAATCCGATCACCCCTGCGCCCACCACGCCCAGGAACACCGTCAGCACTTCCGCGATGTTCGACGACAGCAGGTAGCGCAGGAACTTGCGGATGTTGTCCAGTACGCCACGCCCTTCGCGCACCGCTTGAACGATGGTGGCGAAGTTGTCATCGGCCAGCACCATGCGGGCCGCCTCCTTCGTCACTTCCGTGCCCGCCACACCCATGGCGATGCCGATGTCGGCGGCCTTCAGGGCCGGCGCGTCGTTGACACCGTCGCCCGTCATCGCCACCACGTTGCCGGCCGCCTGCAGCGCCGTGACGATGCGCAGCTTGTGCTTGGGTGCCACGCGCGCGAAGACCGAGGTCTGCCGGGCCGCGGTGGCGAATGCCGCATCGTCCAGCGCATCCAGTTCCACGCCCGTCAGCACCGGAGCCCCGGCTTCGATGATGCCGAGATCGGCGGCAATACGCGCGGCCGTGCGCGGGTGGTCGCCGGTGATCATGATCACGCGGATGCCGGCCCGATGCGCCTGGCCGATGGCGGCGGCAGCCTCGGCGCGCGGTGGGTCGATGATGCCCACCGTGCCGAGGTAGACCAGGTCCTGCTCCAGCGTGGCCGCGGCATCGGCGTCCGGCGGAATTTGCGCGTCGGCCGCCAGGGTGCGGCGCGCTACGCCAAGTGTGCGCAGCGCGGCATCGGTCAGGCTGTCCACGTCGGCCAGGATGCGGGTGCGCGCCGCGTCATCGAGTGCCACCGCCGCGCTGCCGCGCAGCACCTGCGTGCAATGCGCCAGCAGCACGTCGGGCGCGCCTTTGGTGAACAACACATGCGC
>CAZADK010000878.1:0-1649 GCA_964483855.1 uncultured Rhodoferax sp. | reverse complement strand
TACATGATCGTGCCGGGCATCATGCCGATCCACGAGGCGAGTGCGTAATCGCGCAGCTTCACTTGCGTGAGGCCGAAGGCGTAGTTCAACAGCGTGAAAGGAAACACTGGCGAGAGCCGCGTCAGCCCCACGATTTTCCAACCTTCATTTGCAACGGCCTTGTCGATCGCGGTGAAACGTGGGTTGTCTTCGATCTTGCGGGCGATGGCGTCGCGGGCCAGATAGCGCCCGACGAGAAACGCGGCCGTCGCCCCAAGCGTCGAGGCGATCGAAACGTAGATCGACCCCCACACCACACCAAAAACCGCGCCCGCGCCGAGCGTCAGCACAGAGCCGGGGATGAACAGAACGGTCGCCACAACGTAGAGCCCGATGAAAATGACGGGGCCCCAAAGTCCGAGTCGGGCGACCCGGTCAAGGCCTTGTTCAAGGAGGTCTTGAACGTGGAAGTAATTGGCGGCGCCAATGGCGGCGGCAGCGATAAGCAGATAAAGCAACCACTTCCACCGCAAGCCGGACTTGGCCGCGGACGCTTTCCGCTGAAGTTTGGGAATGTTGTCAGGGGCGGGATTCATGTCGGCTTTTCGAGCGCTCACTTTGAATGTGCCATCATCGACCGGACGGAGTCGGTGCGCTAACGCACCAATCGTGTTCATGGCCGTCAATTTCTTCACGACGGCGCGTTCCGGTTCCTCACCGATGGATTCGTAGAGCTCGAGTAGCTTCCGACCGATCCGCGACACCGCGGCACCGCCGCGCCGGTTGCCGCATACATTGGTGTCAACGAGTCGTTCCTGAAAGACGGCATTCATGTTCACGGTCTGGCGCCAGGCTCCCGCATAGGACATGCCGAGCGTACGGGCGGCTGCCGAGATAGTGCACGTCTCGCCGAACGCGCCGTTCTCGATTCGTCGCAAATCGGCCCGCTTCCCGCCCAACCTCTGTGCCGCCTTGACGAACTTCACACGGGCCACATTCGCACTGCCATAGCGCTTAATGCTGCCGTAGGGCTTGGCCGGCTCGGCCAGCATGCGCCGGCGTTGATAGAGCGCACCGTCTCCACATTGACCCCGGCAGCGGTGGCAAAGGCGCCGATGCTAAAAGCTTCCAGTTCTTTCCATATTGCGCTTGACTCCGTACATGAGTACGGACGTATGCTTACGCGTCCCACCAAAAAACGTCGAAAAACCGGATATGAATGAAACGCAAAACGGGCGTGGCCCGCTTTTCGCTGGCGGCCTGGCTGCGATCCTCGCGTCGGCCTGCTGCCTGGGGCCGCTGGTACTGATCATGCTGGGCTTCAGCGGCGCCTGGATCGGAAGCCTGACGGTACTCGAGCCGTATCGGCCGATCTTCCTCGGGGCGGCCGTGGTGGCCATGTTTTTCGCCTATCGCCGCATCTTCAAGCCTGCGCAGGACTGCACGCAGGGCGAAATCTGCGCGATCCCTCATGTGCGCAGAACCTACAAGATCGTTTTCTGGGCCGTGGTCGTGGTCTTGCTCGTCGCATTCGCGTTCCCTTACGTCCTTCCCTTGTTCTACTAATCAGGAGTTCATCATGAAAAAACTGCTTGCCAGCCTTGCTCTCATCGCCATCACCGCCCCTGCATGGGCCGCTGTTCAAACCGTCACGCTGGCCGTGCCGGGGA
>CAZADK010000877.1:0-1652 GCA_964483855.1 uncultured Rhodoferax sp. | reverse complement strand
CGGATTTTGTCCGGTGTGTCGAGGAACTGGACACCTTGGCCCGCGCTTGCAAGCCGGTGGTGGCCGGTCGGCCGGGTTATCAGGTGGTGTCGTCCGATGCGGCCACCACCGTTGTGGCCGATTGACGGGGCCACCGCCGCCGCGGAATCGCCAAACTGCGCCAAATGGCCGGGAATAACTGGCGCAGTTCAATAAACAGCGCCACAATTGCGCCAAAACCAACTAAACAGCGCCAAAACCGCAATGGCATCCACCAAAGACACACTGAGCAGCATTCAGGCCGCCGAGAGCGGATTGACGCTGGCTGAACTCCTGGCGCAGCACCCCAGCGTTGCCAGGCGCACGGCACAGCGGCAGATAGCGAAGCTGATTGACAGTGGCCAGGTCACCGCACACGGTGAAGGCCGCGCACGCCGCTATTTTTTGGGTGGCACCAAAGCTGACGTGGCTGACCCGCGCAGCGCCAGAGCCGATATTTTTCCCAGCTACATCCCACTGTCTGCTGACAGCCAGGACATCCTGGCTTATGTTGACCAGCCAGCACAAGCGCGCAAGCCCGTAGGCTACCAGCGTGATTTTCTGGACGCCTACCGCCCGAATGAGACCTGGTATTTGTCCGAGTCTTTGCGCCGCCAATTACACAAAATGGGTAAAACTGCGGACGTTGATGCGCCTGCAGGCACCTACAGCCGTGCCATTTTGAACCGTTTGCTGATCGACTTGTCGTGGGCATCGAGTCATCTGGAAGGCAACACCTACTCACGTCTCGATACGCGGGAACTCATCGAACACGGCAAGGCCGCGCGAGGTAAGGCTGCCATCGAAACCCAGATGATTCTGAATCACAAGTCGGCGATCGAACTGCTCGTCGAGAACACCGGCACTGCCGAGTTCAACCGCTACACCCTGATGAACCTGCACAGCGCCCTGGCGGAGAACCTGCTCCCCAATCCAGCGGATGAAGGAAGGATTCGCCAGCATGCAGTGGATATTGGCAAAAGTGTCTATCGACCACTGGCCACGCCACTGCAAATCGACGCCGCGCTGGACATGCTGCTCGACAAGGCAAACCAGATTGCCGATGCCTTCGAGCAGTCGTTTTTCATGATGGTGCACCTGCCTTATCTGCAGCCATTTGCCGATATCAACAAGCGCACCTCCCGGTTGGCGGCCAACCTGCCGCTGTTTCGCGCCAATCTGTGCCCACTGACTTTTCTGGACGTACCGGAGCAGGCCTACAGCCGCGCCACGCTCGGCGTGTACGAAATGACGCGCGTCGAGCTGCTGCGCGACCTCTATCTCTGGGCTTATGAGCGCTCGACACAGGAGTATCTGGCCATCAAGCAGGATCTGGCCGAACCCGACCCCCTTCGCCTGGCCTGGCGCGACTTCATCAAACTCACCATCCGCGCGGTTGTCCAACATCCGGAACATGACCCGTTGTCCTCCATTCAACAACGCGTGACGGAGCGTGTGCCAAAACGCGAGCAATCCAGCGTACAGGCCCTGATCGTCGAAGAACTCCGACGGATGCATGAGGGCGTGCTAGCCCGGTATGGACTGCGACCATCTGAATATGCGCAGTGGAAGGCCGTGAGAGGACATTGACGAACCGTGTAGCCGTCAACTAGAAGGTATAGATGTGCGGGGTC
>CAZADK010000876.1:0-1655 GCA_964483855.1 uncultured Rhodoferax sp. | reverse complement strand
GACGGCATCGTGCTGGTCGACTACGACAAGTGCATCGGCTGCAAATACTGCGCCTGGGCTTGCCCGTATGGCGCGCGCGAACTCGACGAAGAGCGCCAGGTGATGACCAAATGCACCTTGTGCGTGGACCGCATCTACGACGAACACCTGCCCAAGGAGGACCGCAAACCGGCCTGCGTCAAGGCCTGCCCGACTGGCGCGCGGTTATTCGGCGACGTGAAGGATCCGGAATCGGAGGTATCGAAGGCGATCCGCGAAAGAGGCGGTTATGCGCTGATGCCGGAGTGGGGAACGCAACCGGCCAACCAGTATTTGCCGCGGCGCAAGACGCCGGCCGTGAAACACTGACGAAGGGAACGCCGCTCCATGCATCCCGCTTTTTCCATCCTGTTCTTCACGACGCTGGCCGGCTCGGCCCAGGGCCTGGTCGTCGCGCTGGCATTGGCCAGTCTGCTCGGGGTGCCGATGGCCCCCGGATTTCTGTCCAAGGCCTTGCTTGTCGCCCTGGTGTTGCTGCTGGCCGGCCTGGGCGCATCCTTTCTGCACCTGGGCCAGAAGATGCGCGCCTGGCGGGCGATGCTGATGTGGCGCACCTCGTGGATGTCGCGCGAGGTCATCATCCTGCCGGCCTTCATCGTGCTGGTCGGCCTCTGGTGGCTTGGCGAACGCACCGGCATGGCCGCGCGTTTCGGCGCCGTGGTTCCGGTGCTCGCGATCGTCGGTTCGATCGTGTTGTGGTACTGCACCGCGATGATCTATGCCTGCCTGCGCTTCATTGAAGAATGGGCGCATCCGCTGACCATCGTCAACTTCACGTTGATCGGGCTGGCCTCGGGCCTGTTGCTGGCCTGCGCACTGGCCGCGCTGCTCGGTGGTGGCGGTGACATGATCGCAGCCAACGGCACATCGGCCCTCGGCCTGACCATCGCAGCATGGGTCACACGTGTCGTGTCGCTGCGCCGCAACGCCGGTATCCGCCACAAGTCCACGCTGCAATCGGCCACTGGCATCCAATCGCCCACGCTGGTGCAGAAATCAATGGGGCTGTCGGCCGGTTCGTTCAACACGCGCGAGTTCTTCCATGGGGCGTCCCAGGCGGCCGTGCAGAACGCCCGGCTGGGTTTTCAGCTGCTGGCTTTTGCCGTGCCGGCGCTGCTGATGGTCTGGGGCATCACCAGCCACGATAGCTGGCCATGGGTGCTGGCGGTGCTGGTACAGGCACCAGGCCTGATCGCCGAGCGCTGGGTGTTTTTTGCACAAGCGAAGCATCCCCAGAACCTGTATTACCAGGTGGTGTCGTGAGGGGCGCTGCCTGATTGCAAGCTGCCGCCAGGCGCGGGCGTTCGGCACCAAAGTCCCTTGAAAGCGGATCAAGCGCGGCCTCGGCAAAAGCGCCGTGCCGCACGCTTTGCAGCGGCGACATCGCGCTTCATGTGGCCGAGTCAATAGAGCGCCCCACCTAGGGAAAATCCTGGAATTGAGGTGCACCCACTAGGACTTGCAGAGACACTGCCCTCAGTCCTGATACGAAGCGGCATGCAAAACGCAATCCCGCGGTCAGGTCGGCCCACTCAAATCAAAGGAATTCCACATGTCCAACAAAAGCCTTTCCAGCGTTGCCACCGACGTCATTGCCACCTATGGCATCACCGCGA
>CAZADK010000875.1:0-1660 GCA_964483855.1 uncultured Rhodoferax sp. | reverse complement strand
GGCAGCAGCGACGGCGGTGAACTTTTCATGCTGGCCTGCGGGGTGTGGGTGTGTTGCGTGCTGCTGCTTTGGATTCGGCGCGAGGTCTGGCTGGGCTGGCTGGCTCGGCTCACGGGCCGATGAGGGTGGTGGCGCGCCACCTGTTCAGCGGCAGGATATGGAACCGGCAGATGAATCTCACGTCTGGGCGATGATCCGCATCGGTTCGGTCTGAAGCCTCCCACACCAGGATCTGGCATCTCGGCGGGCGATGGGTGACCCTGGGGCATTCGGGAAACTCGCGCTGCCGCGCTGCGATTCTTCGGTTGATGCACCAACAAGTTCAACGCAGCAGGAATGGTATGCCGAAGCGGATGTACTGACATGCCTACAGTCTTGCGCCTGTTTCATAGGGTCGTTCTGACGCGGCCCTGGCTGACATTCGTCGTGATGTGCAGCAGTTTTGGCCTGTTCGGTGCCGGTACGCTCAACATCTTCAACATTCAGCACCAATTGGGACATGATCACTCAGCTGGGTCTGATGGCGCTGGCGGCGGGCTCCCTGCGCCAGCTCATGGAACTGCTGGGCACATTGTTCCTGTCCATGTTCTTTTATGTGATCTTCAAGGCCTGCGAGCACCAGTTGGTCCATCACATCACGCACGCCACCTCGGGTCAAGACGACTCCTGAGTCTGTCGACTTGGCAATCGGCCCAGGCACGGCGCCAGGCAACTCGGCGACTGCGGTTGAGAGATCAACCATTCGCGAGGCAGGCGAGCGCGGCAATCGCCGTGAGCAGGCCTACTCCCTTGCGAAACGAGAATGCCTCCCCCAGAACCGTGAAACCCACCAAGGCAGTCAACACGAAACCCATTTGCGCAATCGGAATGACGACGCTGGCCTGACCACGTGCCAGGCCCTCCACCATGAGAGTGAACGCGCCCCCCAGCAATACTGCCGCGATCGGCGCGTAAACCCAGGTGGCACGCACCGGTCTTACGGCGCCATCCAGATAGACGCAGACACAGATTGACAAAGGTACGACGACGGCAACTTGCCCAAGAAGCATTGTGGCGGGCGTGGCACCCGCGCCCAACCCCACCTTGTACATGAAGTTGGCGATTCCGACCAAGACGGTCGCCATCAGAACCCGGACCAAGGACGCGCGAGACGTCCGCCCCGCCCCGCCGGGGCCGGCCAGCAGCATCCATGTTGCAAGTAGCGCAAGCCCCAAGCCGGTGCTCTTGAACACGGTGAGTGGTTCTCCGAGCACGCCGATGGCGAGCGCCGCCGTGACTGCGAAGCTCAGCCGGAAAATGGGTGCATTCACGCTAACCGCACCCCCCCGCAGGCTGGCGGCGAAATTGAGGAAACCGGCATAGGCCACTGTGCCAGCGGCAACGCCCCACAGCATTGGCCAGCGGAACGCGATCGAACCAGTGAGCAAGCCGTAAGCGAGTATCAGCGGCGCAAATATCCAACTCTGCACCATCAAGAGTTGATGCGCCGGCACCGAGGCACCTGCCGCCCGCTTGTAGACGAGGTCGGCCATGCCAAAACAGGCCATCGCGCCCAGAGCGAGAATCAGCGCGCCGCTCATCTGGGAATGCCCACGGGATCCTCCCACAACTCACAACTTGACAGGCCATTGCCGTCCAAGTCGCCACAGTGTGTCACATC
>CAZADK010000874.1:1156-1665 GCA_964483855.1 uncultured Rhodoferax sp. | reverse complement strand
CCTGCGGTTACGTCGTCACCGTCTCGGACGACTCCGGGCAGTTGACGACGTAACCGCAGGCCAGCCATTGCGCGTAACTGAAGATGTTCTGACCGATCCAGGCGGGCGGCAGGTAGGCCAGCACTTCTTCCTCGTGTGTGAGCTTGTCGAAGTCGGCACCGGCCCGGGCGCGGTCGAGCAGGCTGTTGTGGGTGTGCACGACTCCCTTGGGATTGCCGGTGGTGCCCGAGGTGAAGAACATCGCCGCCACGTCGTGAGGCTGAGCCTGTTCGGTGTGAGTCTGCAGAAAGTTCTCGTGCTGCCGGGCGTAGACCTTGCCCGCCGCCACCAGACCTCGGCTGTCCCGGGCGGAGACCGTGAAGAGCAGTTTGCGACCTTCGATGCGGTCGAGGTGCGCCTCGGCGACGATGTGGGTGCCCACCGCGCACGGCGCGATGTGCTCGATCTGGAACCCCACCCCCACCGTCGAGCAACCCTCGTTGAGGGAGCCGGCGAGCGCTGCCATGGTC
>CAZADK010000874.1:0-1146 GCA_964483855.1 uncultured Rhodoferax sp. | reverse complement strand
CTCGTCGTAGTTGCGCAGGCCGCGCGGATCGTCGAAATAGATGTGTGCCAGTTGCGGGCATTGCTCCCGGATCTCCAGCAGTTTGTCGACCTGCTCCTGGTCCTCGGCAAAGGCGAAACACACTTCGGCATTGTTGATCGGGAATACGCATTCGGCGGCCGCCGAGTCCTGGTATAGCGGAATCGGAACTGCACCGAGCGACTGCGCTGCCAGCATCGTCGCGTACAGCCGTGGCCGGTTGGACCCGATCACGACCATGTGCTGGCCACGGCGCAGACCGGCCTGGTGCAGACCGCCGGCGATGTCGGCAACCAGTTCGCGCAGATCGCCCCAGCTGAGCGTCTGCCAGATGCCGAACTCCTTCTCGCGCATCGCGGCTGCGCCCGGGCGCTCAGCCGCATGTTTCAGCAGCAATCGGGGGAACGTGGTCTGCACGGTGTCTCCTTCCAAACTATCGGCACACCCTTGTCGCCGCCGCGCCGGGCAGGCTCGCAACGGATGTGTTGATCAGTCGCAATGTAGGATTTAATTTGACGTCTGCCTGTCGGTTGGACGACAATTGCGGGTAATGGAGTCTAGGGATTACCCTGGATTCATGCACGTTTTGGTCCCTCCATGCGTCTCAGTTGATCCATGTCAAACGAACTCTCACTGCACCATCGCCGGCGCCCGCCCACCGACGTCGAGGTGGCGGCCATCCCCTGGATGGCGGTATTGAACGACTCGCAACGCGAACGTGTGTTGTCCGAGATCAAGGTCGGTGATGCCTTGCCGGGCGACTACGTGTGTCGTACCGGGCGCCTGGTCACCTACTGGTTCGGCGTCGTGGACGGTTTGCTCAAGATGAGCAGCGACACCTTCGAAGGCCACTCGATGACCTTCACCGGCGTGCCGCCCGGTGGCTGGTTCGGCGAAGGAACTGCGCTCAAGCGCGAGCCGTACAAGTACAACATCCAGGCGCTGCGCAGGAGCACCGTCGCGGGCCTGCCGGTCGATACCTTCCACTGGTTGCTCGACCAATCCATCGGCTTCAACCAGTTCGTCATGAACCAGATCAACGAGCGCCTGGGCCAGTTCATCGCCGCGCGCGAGATCGACCGCATGGCCAACCCGGCTCTGCGCGTGGCGCGCAGCCTGGCCGCCTTG
>CAZADK010000873.1:0-1666 GCA_964483855.1 uncultured Rhodoferax sp. | reverse complement strand
GACGCCTTTTGGGGCGGCAGCAATGACCGTCTCGATCCAGTCGGCTGCATTCGAAGCCGAGGTGTTCCGCGCCGGCATCCAGTCGATCGACCGCGGCCAGAGCGAAGCGGCGCGCGCACTGGGCATGACTGGCGCGCAGGCGATGCGCCGCGTGATCCTGCCGCAGGCGGTCAAACGCATGATCCCGGCGTTCATGGAACGCTCCATCGAGCTGATGAAGACCACCACGCTGGTGGCCACGGTGTCGTACGCCGACCTGTTGTTCCAGGCCAATGAACTGGCCCAGAAGACCTTCCGGCCGCTGGAAGTGTTCACCGTCACCGCGCTGATCTATTTCACGGTGATCTATGCCGTCAGCCTGGTCGTGCACCGCATCGAGCGGCGCCTGGCCGTCAGCGGCGAGACCACGGTGCATTGACGGGGTGGCGCAATGAACCACAACTGGAACTTCGACGCGATCTGGGCCAACCCGGAGGCCTTGCTGGCCGGCGCTGCCGGCACGCTGCGCATCTTCGCCATCTGCCTGGTGCTGGGCCTGGCGCTGGGCCTGCTGGTCGGCCTGGGGCGGTATTCGACACGCAAGTGGATCTACCTGCCGGCCAGCGCTTTCGTCGAGTTCTTCCGCAACACGCCGGTGCTGGTGCAGATCCTGTGGTTCTATTTCGCGCTGCCGATGCTGGTGCCGTTCGAGATCAGCCCCCTGATGGCCGCGGCGCTGGGTATCTCGCTGAACTCGGCGGCATTCTCGGGCGAGATCTTCCGCGCCGGCATCCAGTCGCTCGAGCGCGGCCAGTGGGAAGGTGCGCAGGCGCTGGGCATGACTCAGGGCCAGGCGATGCGCCGCATCATCCTGCCGCAAGCCGTCAAGCGCATGTTGCCGGCGCTGACCAACCGCGCGATCGAGATCTTCAAGATGTCGACGCTGGCCTCGGCCGTGGCGTACGTCGAGTTGTTGCAGCAGGGCAAGCTGATCGCCTCGCTGAACTACAACCCGATCGAGGCCTACACGGTCATCGCCCTGCTGTTTTTCGTCTTCCTGTACCCGCTGGTGCAGGCCACCTATGTCCTGGAGCGCAGGTTGCGCCAGGGTGACTGAACGACACGCGCCTGCCACCCCACCGCATGACGACAACCGAACCCTCCCCCAGAGCGCTGCTGCGCGTGACCGGACTGCGCAAGCACTTCGGCCCGGATGCGATCCTCAAGGGCATCGACCTCGACGTGGCACCGGGCGACCGCATCGCCATTCTCGGCGCTTCAGGTTCGGGCAAGAGCACCTTGCTGCGTTGCCTGAACTTCATGGAGAAACCCACTGCCGGACGGATCGAGCTCGCAGGTAGCCAGGTCGGCACACAGCGCCCCGCGCGTGGCGGCGGCACCGAGACCATTTATACCGAACGCGAGCTGACCCTGGTGCGCCAGCGCGTGGGCATGGTGTTCCAGCAGTTCAACCTGTTTCCGCACATGACCGCCATCGGCAACGTCATGGAAGGCCTGCGCACCGTCAAGGGCATGGACCGTGCCACCGCGCAAACCAAGGCGCGCGCGCAACTGGCGCGGGTCGGGCTGGACGACAAGGCCGACACCTATCCGGCCCGCCTGTCCGGCGGACAGAAACAACGCGTGGCCATCGCCCGTGCTCTGGCGATGGAGCCCGAGTTGCTGC
>CAZADK010000872.1:0-1666 GCA_964483855.1 uncultured Rhodoferax sp. | reverse complement strand
CAGGCGCATTACGCGCGAGAATGCGGCGTCGCCTTCCTGGCCTGCGGGCATCATGCCTCGGAGCGATATGGTGCCCCGGCACTGGCCGGTCATGTGGCCGCACAGCTGTCGTTGGCGCATGTATTCATCGATATCGACAATCCGGCCTGAGTGGCTGATGGAAAAACCGATTGCCATCACCATGGGCGACCCGGCCGGAATCGGCCCGGAGATCGTTGTCAAGGCGTTTCGCGATGCGCCGGAACTGACCCGTGGTTGTTTTGTGGCGGGAGATGTGTCGAGCCTGCGACGGGCCTCGCAATGGATCGCTGGTCGGGGGTTGGTGGCACTGCCGGTGGCGGAGATTGGCGATGGTTCCGAGGCGCTTGCGATGCCGCCGCGCTGCATCCCGGTGTTGCAGGTGACCACCGATCGGGGATGTGTCGCGATTGGCGCGGTCAGCGCTGTGGCGGGCCGCATGGCCGCCGAAAGCGTCGTCTGGGCGGCGGACGCGGCCTTGCGCGGCGAGATCGCTGCGCTGGTCACCGCGCCCCTGAACAAGGAGTCGCTGGCGGCAGCCGGCATGCCCCACAGCCAGTTTCCCGGGCATACCGAGATGCTTCAGCACCGAGCTGCGTTGGCAGCAGCAGTCGACGCGTCGGAATTGCCGGTGCGCATGATGCTGGCCAATGACGAATTGCGCACCGTGCTGGTGAGCATTCATGTCGCCCTGCGCAAGGCCATCGACGCTGTGACGCCCGCCAACGTGCTGCAGACGCTGTTGATCACGGATGTGGCGCTGACGACTCTGCTCGGGCGCCGGCCGCGCATTGCGGTGGCCGGCCTGAACCCGCATGCAGGCGAGGGAGGATTGTTTGGCACTGAAGAGATCGAAGTCATTGCTCCGGCAATCGACGCCGCGCGCGCAAAGGGGCTGGATGTGTCGGGACCGATCGCACCTGACACGGTTTTCATGCGTGCGCGTGCCCACGGCGGGCGCAGCGGCGAATTCGATGTGGTGGTGGCGATGTACCACGACCAGGGACTGATCCCGGTGAAGTACCTCGGGGTCGACAAAGGTGTCAATGTGACGCTGGGTCTGCCGCTGGTACGTACCAGCCCGGATCACGGGACCGCGTTCGACATTGCTGGATCGGGGCGCGCCGATCCAGCCAGCCTGCTGCAGGCGATCAGGATGGCCCGCGATCTTGCGGCCATGCAGCGACGTCCTGCCCCAGAGGGCTGAAGACACGGCACCGCGGCCTTGCAACCCAGCGGTGGCCAGTGCCTCGGTCCGGAAGCTTATTTTTTCAGGCTGTCGCGGATCTGGCGCAGCAGCAGGATGTCCTCGGGCGTCGCTGCCGGCGCTGGTGGCGGCGGCGGAGTCTCGCGCTTGAGGCGGTTCATCTGCTTGACCATCATGAAGATGATGAAGGCAAGGATGGCGAAGTTGACTGCGATTGTCAGGAAGTTGCCATAGGCGAATACCGGCACACCCGCCTCTCTCAGTTCGACAAGGCTGGCTCCGACACCTGCGGGTACCCGCGCCAGTGCGATGTACATGCTGGAAAAGTTCACGTTGCCGATCACGGCGCCGACCGGCGGCATGATCAGGTCATTGACCATGGAATCGACGATCTTTCCGAATGCTGCGCCGATGATGACGCCGACGGCCAGGTCCATCACG
>CAZADK010000871.1:0-1667 GCA_964483855.1 uncultured Rhodoferax sp. | reverse complement strand
TTTCCCAGATCGTCTCCAGATAGGGAATGAACTCCTGCAGCGGCGGCAGGTAGGGTTGGGTCACGAAAAGCGGCTTTTGCATGTGGTTTCGGCGCAGGTTACCCTGCCCGATTGGCTGGCATTTCGGTGCGGCGCATCGTGGCTGCTTGAAAGCACCAGACGAACTGAGTCAGTCGCGCAAACAGCGCCATGTAACCGAAGCTTGCCAGGAAAAAGCCGATCACCAAGGTCGTGGCTGCGAAGGGAATCAAATATAGAAGGCTCATCATCTTCCGAAGGCGCCCCCCAACTTGATGAACAGACGAGCCGCCAGGCGGCATTCGGCCTGAATACGGCTCGCAAGCGCTTGGCGGGGCTCGACGAGCAGATCGATGTCACCGCCTCGTTGCGCATCGTCCACGCGGCTGCCAAACAAGCGCACGACTGCATCGGCACCAAGCAGGCTGGCAACCTCGGTTTTGATGATGTTGCGGGTTTTATCGTCAAGTCGCATGGTGTTTGATTTTGCGATGATTTGCCGCCGCAGTAAAACTATTCGATTTACGGGTAGCCGCACAGCGTATTTTCGGCGGATGCGGGACGGGTTGCGTGGCGTAAATGGCCTGGTTCAGACTGGAAACTTCATGCGCCAATGGCAGTTATTACCGCAAACTCGCTGGCAAAGTCAGCACTGGCAGGCGCGATGCCCAGCTCCTGCTCCGCATACTGCACAAAACGACGGGCCGCTTGAAAGAGACCAGGCTTGAGTGTGTGCAAAGCGTTGAAGTGCTCGGCAACTTCGTTGTAATCAATCTCATAGTCGTGCGCCGCAAGATTGCGCGCAGTCCGGGCTACCTGCCAGTCATCAATCGACGAGATGACCCCGTTTTTCTCGAAAATAGCCAGTATTTTGATGAAACTGCTGGCTTGCTCACCAGACAGCAGAAGGCTGTGCCGCATAGCGGAGCCTAGGGTGTCTTGGAGTTTGGAGAATCGTTCGTTGATGGCTGCGATGGCTTCAAAAAGATCATTGTCTTTTTTTCTGTCAGACAGGTATTGACCAGTCAGGGGCCATTCGATGGAGGCATCGGAAGCATGCAAAAAGTACACGCAGCGCTGAATGCCCTCAAGCAGGCCCGCAAGGTGCTGCTTTTGAGCGCTCAATAAACTGCGGTTATTCATGGGGGCCTGCACTCTGCTCATTGCCAAGGGGGACGGCATGTGCGCGAGCGATGGTTACGAAAGGGCTTTCTTGCGCTCCAGCGCAAGTTGCCAACACATCCACTGGCAAACGCAAAATTTGTTCAATCTGGTTTTTGATGCGCGCACGGGCTATCAATCCTGCGGCGGGCTCAGACTCGATAAGCAAATCGATGTCGCCGCCCCGGCGGGCGTCGTCCAGCCGCGAACCGTACAACCACACCTTGGCCTGCTGCCCGGCAATGCTGCGGGTAGTCTGGATGATCGTGGCAACTTGCTCAGGAGTAAGGCGCATGGTTCTTGGTTTGACTATGATTCTGCGCCACATGCCGCGGCATGGCGGAACGTGTCAATGCCTTTGGCTGAAGGATGCGTGCGCGCATGCCCCAGATGTCCGCAATCCCAGATCGTCTCCAGATAGGGAATGAACTCTTGCAGCGGCGGCAGGTAGGGCTGGGTCACGAAAAGCGGCTTTTGCATGTGGTTTC
>CAZADK010000870.1:965-1670 GCA_964483855.1 uncultured Rhodoferax sp. | reverse complement strand
CGGTGTGGTGGTGAAAACGGCAGCCTGGCCGAAATCTGCATTGCCGGGAAATGTGCCGCAGGAGTTGCCGCCGTAATAGGAACTCGCGCTCGGTGCGCAGACGGACCAGGATCCATCGGCCTGGGTCTGGAAGAACAAGCCATCGTCGAACTGGATCTCGAAGCGGTTGGCCGCCGGCACGGTGTCGATCTGCCCCGCAACCGCAAAAATCGTGTCCGCGCCCCAGAGACCCTGATGGCGCTCCGTGATGTCGCCACCGATGTAAAACGGCAGGACCAGGTTCGAACCATCATACGAAAAAGATCGGAAGTTGCCCGCCATGATCGGATCGCCCATTTCGTAGTTCAACAGCTCCAGCTTGCCGGTCACGCCATAAAGGTCTTGCGCGGCGGCAGTAGCGCAGTCCACGCAATTGGCGCTCCAAAAGAAGGTCTTGTCCGAAGCGACGGCGTGCGCGGCAGGGCTGGCCATCACAAGCCCCAACCCGAGACCGACTATGAACAGCACTGATTTCAGATGGCGAAGGAACTGACTCATATTGGTGTCTCCTGAATTGTTCACGGCAGCCACGCCGGTGACTCTGCAATTTCGACCAGGCCACGACGTGCACGTACGAGCTCATGTGTGAACACGACCCCGTCGCTCATTTTGGGAGCGACGCCCGCCCGGTTGCAATAGCCCGTTTGACCCCCAAGCGGTCAATGG
>CAZADK010000870.1:0-955 GCA_964483855.1 uncultured Rhodoferax sp. | reverse complement strand
CTGCACACCAGTGCAGGTTGCCACAAGGCCGACGCAAGGCCGTCGAGTCGATGAAACGGTGCGTTGGCAAGGGCAACACGCCGCTGCGCCGGGGCGCCTGCCGTTCCGTTACGCTCTTCGCACATGGCCAGGACGGAACATGACGCCCCTCGTCAAGGCGCCCACTGCAGCGGCTCAGGCGCACGCTCGTGCGCCGCGGCATCGACCGGCAGGTCGGCGAACCCCTGCTCCAGTTCCTGCAGCGCGTCGTGCAAGGCCTGCGCCGATGCGATGTTGGCTTCGTGCACGGCAGCGACACGCGCCAACACGCTGGGCGGCAGCCACAGGTGGTCGCCAGCCCCTGCCAGCGCGGCTTGCGCGGTGTCTTGTGCCGATTGCAGCGCCACACTGCTGCGCTGCCGTATTTCTACCACCTGCGCCACCCGGGCATCGACATGGCGCTGGTTATAGCGCCGGCGCGCCCGATCGGACACGATGCGCAGCAGCGTCTCGTCGCGGCCGGCAGCATCGCCGGAGATCGCGCGCGCCAGCGCCAGCTTGCCGGCGCCGTCGTGGTCCGCCGTATCGTCGGGCTGCGCCGCGGTCTCGATCTCGAGCTGCTTCTGGAATGCCTTGGTCGCACGCGCCAGCCACTGCAGGTCCAGCGGCAAAGCCTGGCCCACAGTCTCGTCGCACCACGGCACCAGGGCCTGGACCTGCTCCGGGCGCGCGCCCAGCGCATAGGGCAGCAGCCACAGGTCCCAGCGCTCCACCTGCGCCGCACCGCGGCTGACGGCCTGCACCTGCAGCAGCGCGACGAGCTTGCGCCAGCGCCGGTCCGACACCGTCACCGATTGCTGTGCGCACCAGGCGCGCGCTTGCACCAACAACGTCGTGATCGTCGCGGGAAGCTGCACCTGTCGCGCAGCTTGGCGCAGCGGCTTGAGGTCGCCCGCGCGCAGCCGCGGCCGGCGCG
>CAZADK010000869.1:0-1672 GCA_964483855.1 uncultured Rhodoferax sp. | reverse complement strand
GGGTTTGCTCGATCCACTCGCGTTGCTGTTCCTCGCGCAACTCCAGGGTTTGCTCGATCCATTCGCGTTGCTGTTCCTCGCGCAACTCCATCGCACGCTCGGCATCGGTCTGGGCCGCCAGCGGCAACGCCAGCACCAGCGCCAACAGGCACATGGTCGCAGGAATGGCGGACAGCTTCATGTCAACGCAGTATCGACCATCCGGCGTTCCTGCGCCATGAACGCCTGGGTCTGCATCTCGCGCAGCCGCGACACGGTGCGCACGAATTCGTGCGCCAGCGGACCTTCGGTGTAGAGCAGCTGCGGCTGCACCGCGGCAGACAGGATCAGTTTCACTCGCCGGTCATACAAGACGTCCACCAGCCAGGTGAAACGACGCGCCTCCGACGCCATGCGCTGGGGCATTCGCGGCACGTCGCTCAAGAGCACGGTGTGAAACTGGGTCGCGATCTCCAGGTAGTCGTTCTGCGAGCGCGGGCCGCCGCACAACACCTTGAAATCGAACCACACCACGCCGCCGGCACGCCTGCGCGCGGCGATCTGTCGGGCCTCTATGTGAAGCACCTGATCCTCGTCGCGGGTCTCGGCAATCCGTTCGAACGCCTGCGTCATCGCGATGTCGGCCTGTGGCCCGTTGGGCACATGGTAGAAAACGACGTCCTCAAGCGCACGCAACCGGTAGTCAGTGCCGTCTCCGATCGGCACCACGGACAGCTGTTCGTTGAGCAAGGCGATTGCCGGCAGGATACGCGCACGGTGCAGCCCGTTGGGATACAGGTCGTCGGGACGGAAGTTCGACGTGGTCACAAATCCGACTCCCTGCGCAAACAAGGCGTCGAGCAACCGGTGCAGGATCATCGCGTCCGTGATATCTGCGACATGGAACTCGTCGAAGCAGATCAACCGGTATTTGCGTGCCATCTGCCGCGCCAACTCTTCCAGCGGATTGACAGTGCCCTGCAACAGCGCCAGTTGTCGATGCACCTCCCGCATGAATTCGTGAAAGTGCAGCCGTGTCTTGCGTTTGACACCGACCGCGTTGTAGAAGCAATCCATCAGGAAGCTCTTGCCGCGGCCGACACCGCCGTACATGTAGACCCCGCGCGGGATCTCCGGGCGGTGGATCAGCTTCTTGAGCCGGCTCGATCGCCTGGAAAGGTACACAGCCCAGTCTCGGGCGCAGCGCTCGAGCTCCTCGATGACGGCGAGTTGCCCCGGGTCGCTCCGGTAACCCCGCAGTGTCAGCTCGCGCTCATACGCCGCGCGCACGTGCGTCACGGACGCAGCCTTGAGCCGTTGCAGCACACAACCACCGCGGCGCTCAGAAGTTCAAGGCGCGCTTGTCGAGCGCCAGTGCCGCTTCCTTGGTGGACTCGCTGAGCGACGGATGTGCATGGCAGATCCGCGCGATGTCCTCGCTGCTGGCACGGAACGCCATTGCCACCACACATTCGGCGATCAGCTCACTGGCCATCGGACCGACGATGTGGACACCGAGAATTTCATCGGTCTTGGCGTCCGCCAGCATCTTGACCATGCCGGTGGTGTCGCCGAGTGCGCGTGCCCGGCCATTGGCCAGGAACGGGAAGGTGCCACTGCGGTAGGCCGTGCCGGCTTCCTTGAGTTGTTGCTCGGTCTTGCCCACCCAGGCGATCTCGGGGCTGGTGTAGAT
>CAZADK010000868.1:0-1673 GCA_964483855.1 uncultured Rhodoferax sp. | reverse complement strand
CCTTCATGGCCGCCTACACTTTTCATTTCAAGACCGGACAGAAACTCAACGAAGCCCGGCTGCGCGCCCAGCTGACGCTGGCCGGCTACAACCACGTAAGCCACGTGGTGAGTCCGGGCGAATATGCCGTGCGCGGCAGCCTGATCGATCTGTTCCCGATGGGTTCGCCGATGCCCTACCGGGTAGACCTGTACGATGACGAGATCGACACCATCCGCAGCTTCGATCCGGACACCCAGCGCAGCCTGTATCCAGTGCCCGAGGTACGGTTGCTGCCCGGACGCGAGTTTCCGATGGACGAGGACGCGCGTGCCCGCTTTCGCAGTCGCTGGCGCGAGATGCTCGAGGGAGACCCGACCAAGAGCCGCATCTACAAGGACATGGGCACGGGTGTGGCCACCGCCGGCATCGAGTACTACCTGCCGCTGTTTTTCGACCAGACCGCCACCGTGTTCGACTATCTCGGCGCCGAGGCAACGTTGTTGCTGCACGGCGACATCGAGTCCGCGTTTACCCGTTTCTGGCAGGACACACGCGAGCGTTATCGCCTGCTCCAAGGTGACCCCGAACGGCCGGTGCTGGCGCCGCAGGCGTTGTTCCTGGACGCCGAACAGTTCTATGCCCGCGCCAAGCCCTACGCCCAGATGGCGATTCGTGCGTCCGAGGCCCCCGGCGGCGCGGGCGCGGAAGATGCGCAGAACGAATGGCGAACGCTGCCTGCGCTGACGGTGGTACGTGGCGCCGAAGAGCCGCTGGCGCGGCTCAAGCAACACATCGAAGACACGGAGCATCGGGTGTTGCTGCTGGCCGAAAGCGAGGGCCGGCGCGAAAGCCTGCTCGACTTCCTGCGCGCCAGCCAGGTCGAACCGGTGCGCTTCGACACACTGCAGGCATTCCTGGACAGCGACCAGAAGCTGGGCCTGGCGACGTCGAGCCTGGTGAACGGATTCTCGTGGCTGGGCCCGGGCATCGACTTCGTCACCGAAACCGAGCTGTTTGCGACCGGCCCGGTGGCGCGCCGGCGCAGGAAGCAGGAACAGGTCAGCGACGTCGAGGCACTGATCAAGGACCTGAGTGAACTCAATGTCGGCGACCCGGTGGTGCACAGCGCCCATGGCGTGGGTCGCTACCGGGGACTCGTCAATCTGGCCCTCGGACCGCAGGACGCCAGCGGCGAGAACGCGACACAGGAGTTCCTGCAGCTCGAATACGCCGGCGGCGCAGTGCTGTACGTGCCGGTGAGCCAGTTGCAGCTGATCAGCCGCTACACCGGCGTCAGCGCCGACGAGGCGCCACTGCACAAGCTTGGCTCCGGCCAGTGGGAAAAAGCCAAGCGCAAGGCGGCGCAGCAAGTGCGCGACTCGGCTGCCGAGTTGCTCAACATCTATGCACGCCGGGCGTTGCGCGAGGGCCATGCGTTCCGCTACTCGCCAAACGACTATGAAGCCTTCGCCAACGATTTCAGTTTCGAGGAAACCGCCGACCAGCAGGCGGCGATCCACGCTGTGATCCAGGACATGATCAGCCCGCGCCCGATGGATCGCCTGATCTGCGGCGACGTGGGGTTCGGCAAGACCGAGGTTGCGCTGCGTGCCGCCTTTGTCGCCGTGACCGGCGGCAAGCAGGTCGCGTTCCTGGCACCCACCACGTTGCTGGCAGAGCAGCACTACCAG
>CAZADK010000867.1:0-1673 GCA_964483855.1 uncultured Rhodoferax sp. | reverse complement strand
CCGACCAGGAACACGGCGAAACAGATGTAGGGATAGACCTGGAACAGAAAACCGTGCAGTGCACTCATGACGACGCTCCCTGGTGCGGTTGGGTGGTACGAACAAAATGGATCGGTTGCGGCTGGCCCGGAGCGGCCTGGCCCTTGGTCGAGCAACCATCGAAGACCACCGGCTCGGCCCAGCTCTCATCCAGGGCTTCGTCGGCTGCGGGTTGCACCGCCCGGGCGGTTTCGCCCGCGAGTTCGAGCAGTGCGCCCAACACGCTGGCATACGCGCTGTCACGCTGTTGCAGCGCACTGAAGATGGCCGTGAAGATGTGCGCCATCTCCGCCAGGAAGGCGCGCGCCTCGCGCGGCGGCTGCGTCGAGACAAACTCCAGCACGGCCGGCAGGTAGTCCGGCAACTCGCCCTGGGCCAGATACAGCCCGGCCTTCTCGTAGGTCTGCGCCAGATCGATCATGGCCGGCCCCCGGTCGCGCGAGTCGCCGTGCACATGTTCGAAAAGGTGCAGCGACGTGGCGCGGCCGCGGTCGAACAGCGCCACATAGTCGGCCTCGGCCTCCAGCAGGTCACGCGTGGCCAGCTGGTGCAGCAGCCGTTCGAGCTCGGCCACGCGCGCCGCCGAAAGTGCGCGTTCGCGCTGCAGCACCGCGGGCATCTGCGCCAGGTAGCCGCGCAATTGCCGGTCTGGGTAACCCAACAATGCCGCCAGCACGCGCAACGTGCCCGACAGGGTGTGGTTCCTTGTGTATGCAAACATGGTCATACCTCGGCCCGGATGGGAATGGTGCGCTTCTTCTCGCTGCCGAACAGGCTGACCTCGCTCGTGCCTTCCGAACAGCCGTTGCCGAACGTGAAGCCGCAGCCACCGCGCACGTTGAAGGTGTTCTCGGCGTATTCGCGGTGCGTGGTCGGAATCACGAAGCGGTCTTCGTAATTGGCGATCGCCATCACCTGGTACATCTCCTCGACCTCGGCCATGGTCAGTCCGACCTGTTCCAGCGCCGCGGTGTTGATGCGCTGCTCGACGTGTTTCTCGCGCTGGAAGGCACGCATCGCCAGCATGCGTTCGAGCGCACGCACCACCGGCACCGTATCGCCGGCGGTGAGCAAATTGGCCAGGTATTTGACCGGGATGCGCAACTGGTTGACGTCTGGAATCTGTCCGTTGGTGCCGACATGGCCGGCATTGGCCGCGGCCGAGATTGGCGACAGGGGTGGCACGTACCAGACCATCGGCAGCGTCCGGTACTCCGGATGCAGCGGCAGGGCCACGCGCCATTGCACCGCCATCTTGTAGACCGGGCTGTTGCGCGCGGCCTCCATCCATTGATCGGGAATGCCGTCGATACGCGCCTGTTCGATCACCTTCGGATCGAACGGATCCATGAAGATATCGAGCTGGGCGTTGTACAGGTCACGGTCGTGCTCGACGTTGGCCGCTTCCTGGATGCGGTCCGCATCGTAGAGCAACACGCCGAGGTAACGGATACGCCCGACGCAGGTCTCCGAACACACGGTGGGCTGGCCGGCCTCGATGCGCGGGTAGCAGAAGATGCATTTCTCGGCCTTGCCGCTTTTCCAGTTGTAATAGATCTTCTTGTACGGGCAGCCCGATACACACATGCGCCAGCCGCGGCACTTGTCCTGGTCGATCAGCACGATGCCGTCTT
>CAZADK010000866.1:0-1677 GCA_964483855.1 uncultured Rhodoferax sp. | reverse complement strand
TTTCAGCAGGAGGCGTGAAGGCGGCCCGGTACCCCGGGCCGCGGGGAGGGGCTGCGCCTGACTCGGGTCAAGCCTGGTGAGGCGCCGTGAAGCGCGCGGGCTTAACCGATGTCCAGGCGGGTTTCGGGTCAGGTGGCGGGGCCGCGACCGCTCAGTGCGCGATCGGCCAGGCCAATGTGCCCCAAAAACTTCTCTGAGCGCGCGAGTTCGTCCCGGTGGGCACAAGAATATGCCGTTTGATTTTCCTATTCCCGATCGGCGACGGGCTCGCGCCAGAGTGTCGAAAGAATTGACACTCGCATAGAGATGTTCGGCTTAGGGAGTTTACAAAAGGTCGCAACCAGCCCCCAGGTCGTTGATAAAGATAAACTTTTTTTCTTCCTTGCACGCTTGGCGCAAAGTTTGCTTTCGGATCAGGTAACGACCATTCGCTAAGCGCCAGCGGTCTCCAATGTCTGTGTGCCGCTGTCGAAATGTGCTGACCTGATACAGAGCAATAGGACAACCTGGAGCCGATATGAGAGTTTTCGCATCACTCGCCGCCGCCGCAACGCTTGCTGTCGCTTCGATCGCCTCGTCGCATGCGACTGTACTGCTGTACTCGCAGAATTTCGAGAATCCGGTGGGATACGCAAACAACGGCCAGGACGTCAGTGTTCAGACGGTGAACTCGCTGTATGCAAATCAGCCACCTGGGTTTGTTTTTAGCCAGCAATTCACTGTCGAAACGCTGCGCGTTGGCAATGGTCTGGCGTACGGTGTCGGTTATCAGGACCCCCAAAACAAGGCCGGAAACTACGTGCTCGGTATGCTGTCGAGTGCACAGGACGACCGGCTCGGTCTGGCCTTTAACGTCGGTAGTTTCGATTTCCTGAACTTTCAGTTCGACCTCTCATCGATCGACCTCAATTGCTGCGGCGGGCCGTTTGTTCCATCCGGCGTCGTGCCGACGGCGCGCACCAGCTTGTACGACAACCCGGGCGGTGGCGCCGGTCTGGGGGGAGGTGCGCCACTCGACACGATCGACGTCACCGGTTTGGCGGGCCCGAACAAATCCACCTTCAACTGGAGCAACCACATTGTTGGCCTTGATGCCGAGAACAGCACCAATGGAAACGTCATCATGAGCATCGACCTCTTGACCGGCGGTTACGCAGCGCTGGACAACTTCGTCATTGCCGCCAGCAACACTGCTGGTGATGTAGGCGCTGTACCCGAGCCCGGCAGCGCTGCACTGGTGTTGTTGGCGCTGTGCGCCGCGACTGTTGCCGGGCGCCGGTCCAAGCGCACAATTTGGCCTGTCCACTAGTCTGGCTGTGTTCATCAGGCGGTAGGCTAAGTAGGCCCATACCTTTTATGCAAGGTAGACAGCCGGTTCTCCTCTGAAACGAGTGGGGGGACCTGACAGATTCGAACTGTCGACCTACGGATTTAAGAGTCCTCAAATGCAGGACATTCCCGGACCTTCCAAGACTGTCAACGGACATTCAATCCATATAAATCAAAAACTTAACGTCTATCTTAGTCCGTTGACATGTTGACATCTCGACATCTCATACCATTACCATCCGGCCATAAACTGTCAATAGACTGTCAACGGCGGTCGTCAACAGGTTAACGGATGGAGGCAGTGGCGAATAGGATTTTCAAACGCCATCGGACAGCCCAAGAATGGGC
>CAZADK010000865.1:0-1682 GCA_964483855.1 uncultured Rhodoferax sp. | reverse complement strand
ACCCCCATGGGTTACCAGACCAACCTGCTGGTGATGAATGCCGGCGGTTACCGGTTCGGCGACTTCGTGCGTGTCGGCACGCCGCTGTTCCTGATCATGTGGGCCGGTCTGTCGTACGGATTGATCCTGCAATACGGCCTGTAACCAGCGGCCACCGCCATCACAGGCGCGCCAGCCTTCACAAGGTGCTCAGCCGCACCGCCTCTTGCGCGCCCCAGATCTCCACTCGCGCCGCCGTGTTTCGATGGGCCTGTTGTACGGCCGCGCCCCGCAGATAACCCAGGGCGACGCAGGCGCCGGCCTTCGGGCTCCAGCCCGCCGACGTGATTTCCCCAACCGGGGCTCCGTCGATCAGGATGGTCTCGCCGCCCCAGGCATAGGCATCGGAGTCATCCAGCACGATGCGGACCAGCTTCTTGCGCGGCGGCTGCCCCTGTTTCTCGCGCAAGGCCTCCTGACCGATGAACGGCGTGGCCTTGTCCAGCCGGACCGCGAACATCATGCCGGCCTCCAGCGGGGTTTCGTCCGGACCGATCTCCGCCCCCCAGGCGCGCCTGCCCATTTCAATGCGCAGTGCATCGAGCGCGTAATAGCCGGCGTCTGTGAGCCCCAGGTCGGCGCCGGCATCGGTCAGCGTCTGGTAGACATGGCGCGTCATCTCCACCGGCACATAGAGTTCGTATCCAGGGCCGCCGACATAACTCATGCGTGCGGCGCGCACGCGGGCGAAACCCAGGTCGATCAACCGGGTCCAGGAGAATGCCAGCGGGTCGCTTGCAAACGCGTCGCCGCTGACGCGTGCCAGCAGGGCGTCGGCGTTCGGCCCCATGATGGACAACACACAGTACAGCGCAGACAGGTCGGTCAGGATGGCATGCTCGGTTGGCGCGATGTGGCGCGAGATCCAGTCGAAATCGCGCGTCGTCTGGGCCGAGCCGGTGACGATCAGGAACCGATCGCCGAAACGGTCAGGCTTTTGGCGGATGATGGTCAGGTCGCTTTCGAAGCCGCCGCGTGTATTGAGCATCGCGGTATAGACCATCTTGTCGACGGCGATGTCGATGTCGTTGGCGCACAGCCGCTGCAACACGGCCAGCGCATCGTGGCCCTGCAACTGCAGCTTGGAGAACGAACTCTGGTCGTAGAGGGCGACTGCCTCGCGCGTGGCGCGCTGTTCATCCACCACCCACGGCAGCCAGTGGGGCTTGCCCAGCGTGTGCGCTGGCGCGGCTGCGCCGCCCGGGCGGAAATAGTTGGCCCGCTCCCAGCCGTTCTTGCTGCCGAACTCCGCCCCCTTGGCCGCTAGCGAGTCATACAGCGGGGAGGTGCGCAGCGGTCGCGCAGTCTCCAGTTCCTGGCGCGGCCAGCGCATCGCGTAGTGCAGGCCGAGAGTCTCGGCGGTGCGCTCGAACAAGGCCTTGCGGTTGCCGGTGAAGGCGGCAAAGCGACGGATGTCCACGTCCCACGGATCGGTGGACGGCTCGCCCTGGATGATCCATTGCGCGATCAGGCGCCCGGCGCCGCCGGAGTTCGCGATGCCGGCCGAGTTGAAGCCGGCGCAGACGAAATAGTTGCGCAGTTCCGGCGCCTCGCCGAGGATGAAGTTGCCGTCCGGCGTGAAGCTCTCCGGCCCGTTGAGCAGCATCTTGATCTCGGCCGTCTCCAGGCACGGCGTGCGGTGG
>CAZADK010000864.1:0-1684 GCA_964483855.1 uncultured Rhodoferax sp. | reverse complement strand
AGCGCCTTGGTCGGCATGGCGGCCAGGCGTTGCGCCAGCGCGGTGGCGGCCGCCAGCGGATCGTCGGCCAGCTCCCAGATCAGGCCCCAGTCGCGTGCCTGGCTGGCCGGCAGTTTGTCGCCGGTCAGGGCCAGGCCCATCGCCCGGGCCAGGCCCAGGCGCTGCGGCAGCAGCCAGCTTCCACCGGCATCGGGTACCAGGCCGATCTTGCTGAACGCCTGGATGAAGCTGGCGCCTGGCGCAGCGATGGCGATATCGCAGGTCATGGCCAGCGAGGCGCCTGCGCCGGCGGCCACGCCGTTGACGGCCGCGATGGAGGGCATGCGCAGCGCCTGCAGCCGTCGCACCGTCGGGTTGAATTGCAGTTCGATGATCGGTCCCGGGTTGGCGCGCTTGACGAGGTCCGGGCCGGGGGTGAAGTCGAATTCGGACAGGTCGGCGCCGGCGCAGAATCCGCGGCCGGCACCGGTTATCACCAGAGCCCGGATCGTGCTGTTGGCCTGCGCCTTGTCCAGCGCCGCCCACAGGTCGTGGTGCATCTGGCGGTTGAAACTGTTCAGCGCCTGGGGACGATTGAGCGTGGCGATGGCCACGGCGCCGTGTTCCTCGTATAGAACGGTTGCGGGCTCGGTCATGGTCGTGCTTCCTTCGAAAACGGCCAATTTACCATCGAACCATGGGGGTCCGGCCGCGTTATCCCTTACGATGACCGGCTGCATGAATCCGTGGAGACACAAAGATGAGTCAAGAATTGATCCAGGTCCGTACCGAGGGCGGCAAGGTCGGCGTGGTGACGCTGAACCGCCCCAAGCAACTCAATGCCCTGAACAACCAGCTGATGGACGAACTGGGCGCCGCGCTCAAGGCCTTCGACGCTGACCCGGCCATTGGCTGCATGGTGATCACCGGCAACGAAAAAGCCTTCGCCGCCGGCGCCGACATCGGCGCCATGGCGAGCTACAGTTTTGCCGACGTCTACAAGGGCGACTACATCACCCGCAACTGGGAGCAGATCCGCCAGGTGCGCAAGCCAGTCATCGCGGCGGTCAGCGGGTTTGCGCTGGGCGGCGGTTGCGAGCTGGCGATGATGTGCGACTTCATCATCGCTGCCGACAACGCGCGTTTCGGCCAGCCCGAGATCAAGCTGGGCATCATCCCGGGCGCCGGTGGCACCCAGCGCCTGCCGCGCGCGGTGGGTAAGGCCAAGGCGATGGACCTGGCGCTTACCGGCCGCATGATGGACGCGACCGAGGCCGAGCGGGCCGGCCTGGTCAGCCGGGTCGTTGCGCTGGACAAGCTGATGGACGAGACACTGGCAGCGGCCTTGCTGATCTGCGAGTTCTCGCAGGTGGCGGTGATGGCGGCCAAGGAGTCGGTGAACCGCGCCTTCGAAGGCTCGCTGGCCGACGGCATCATGTTCGAGCGCCGCATGTTCCACGCCTTGTTCGCCACCGAGGACCAGAAGGAGGGCATGGACGCCTTCGTCAACAAACGCAAGGCGGTGTTCCGGAACCAGTAGGCCTCGCGCATGGCTCTGGCTCACCGCCGAGTAGCCACGAGTAAGGCGGTTCCAAGCGTGGTTATAATTTTCGGTTGCTGTTCACCGGTTTCGGCGTGCAGCGGCCTCAATTGGCGCTTTAGCTCAGTCGGTTAGAGCGATGGAATCATAATCCACAGGTCCGCG
>CAZADK010000863.1:0-1692 GCA_964483855.1 uncultured Rhodoferax sp. | reverse complement strand
GCAGCACTGCGCCCACCACCAACCGGCTGTACAGACCGCCACCGCCTTTGAGAATGCAGCCCATATTCAGTCTCCGCAGCAGGACTTTTTGACCGGAGTGGCCGTCGCGGTCGCAATCGAACCCGATGCGGGATCCGCTGCGACTGCAGGCGCCGCTGCCGTGCCGGCGCCGCCGCAACAACTGCCGACAAGCGCGGTGTCGGCGGCGCGGGTCGTGGCCGGAGTGGCTGTCGGCGCAACGCCGGCAACCGCCTGTGGCTTGACCTGCAAGCGGCCGCGTTGCGCGGCGACTACGGCCGCAAGCACCGACAAGGCGATTTCTTCCGGGGTCTGGGCGCCGATGGACGCGCCGGCCGGCGCAATGATGCGGGCCACGCTTTCAGCATGTTCGCCCGCGGAGACCAGGCTCTGGCGCAGCACATCGGCCTTGCGCGTGCTGGCAACGAACCAAAGGAAATGGGGCTGCAGCGCCAGCGCCGCCTTCAAACCCTGCAGGTCGCGGCGGCCCTGCGTTGCCACCACCGCGTACCCGCCGCCGCCCAGTAGTTCGCGCACGCCGGCCGCATCGTCGCTGTCGATCACGCAGGCCGCGTCCGGGTACGCGTCGTTGCGCGCGCCCTGGGCTACCACCGCCACGCGCATGCCCACGCGCGGCGCCAGGCCGGCCAGTGCGCGGGCGACCGGTGAGTCGCCAAACACCGTCAGCCGGGTGGCGGGCAGCACCGGGTCGACAAAGAGTTCGAGCGTGCCACCGGAGTGGCAGGCCATGCCGAACTCGAGTACGTCGCCGAGCGTGCGCTCGGCCGTCTCGTCGGTGGGCGCAATGCGGATGGTCTGCGGATGGCCGTCGGCAAGGGTCTGGCGCACGGTTTTCAGAACGGCTGGCTGGGCACAGCCACCGCCGATCCAGCCGTGGATCTGGCCATCCGTCGTTACCAGGGCCTTGTCACCGGCCTTGGCGGACGTGGGCGCCTGAGCGCGCAGCACGGTCACCAGGGCGAAGGCCTGCTGTGCGTCCTGCAGCCGGGCGGCATGGGCAATCCAGTCGTTTCGGTTCATGGTGGTTCTCCTTCGATATTCAGTGCAGGATGTGGCGCGCCGCTGCCAGATCGGCGACGCTGGCCAGCGCGATAAAGCGGTCGATGCTGTCTCGGGCACCTTGCAGCGCAGCGGCAGCGGGCACCGCGCGGGTCGGATGAAACCAGGTGATGCGCGCACCACGGGCACGCAGCGCCTGCAACGCGGTGGCCAGGTGCTCGGGTGGGTCGGTATCGAAGCCGTCGGACAGCACCCAGACCCGGGTGCCGCGGCGCAACTGGGCGCGCGCGTGGACGCGGGCAAATTCACCCAGGCTGGCCGCGATCCGCGTGCCCGCGCCGAAGCCGGCCGTGACCGCGTTGACCTTTTCCTGAATCGCGGCCGAGTTGCGTTGCATCAGCGGGGTTACCTCCGCCAGTCGGGTGTGGAATACAAACACCCGGGCCCGGGCTTCGACGGCAAAGGCGCGCGCGATGCGCAGAAACAGCGGTGCGTGCGACTCCATGGAGCGGCTGACGTCGGCCAGGATGAACAGGCGCGGCGGTTCTTTGCGCCGCACCTGCCATGCCGGTGCCAGCGGCTCGCCGCCCCACGCCACGCTGCGCCGCAGGGTCTGGCGCAGGCCGAGCCGCCGGCCGGGTCGGGCGCTGCGCC
>CAZADK010000862.1:0-1692 GCA_964483855.1 uncultured Rhodoferax sp. | reverse complement strand
TTGGTACCGGTGATGAAACTCGCCGCCGGGCTGGCCAGAAACACCGCTGCATTGGCCATCTCTTGCGGCGTGCCCATGCGGCCGGTGGGGTTCAGGCCCATCGCCATCTTGAACAGATCGGGGTTGCCCTGTTCGATCTGCTCCCAGACACCGCCCTTGAAGTAGGTGTTGCCAGGAGACACCGAGTTGGCGCGGATTTTCTTGCCCGCCAGGTGGTAGGCCAGGCCCTGGGTATAGTGGACGATGGCGGCCTTGAAGGCGCCATAGGGGCCGGAGGCGAAATCGATTTCGCGGCCAGACACGCTGCTGATCGTGACGATGGACGCGTGATCGCTCTTTTCGAGCCATGCCATCGCTGCGTTGACCGCGCGCACGGTGCCCATCATGTCGACGTCGAAGCTCTTCTGCCAGTTGGCTTCTTCATCGGGAATCGCCAGTGCGCTGACATTGGCCACCACGATGTCCAGCCCGCCCAAGGCCGCCGCCGCTTCCTTCACAAAGGCAGCCAAGGCCGCGCCATCGGCCACATCAGCTACACGGCCATGCACCTTCACGCCAAGGCCGCTGAAGTCCTTGACGGTTTGCGCCACTTCGTCGGCATTGCGCGCACAAAAGGCAATGTGCGCACCTTCGCTGGCAAGGGTGTGGGTGATGGCGCGGCCAATGCCCTTGGTGCCACCGGTCACGACGGCCTTCAGGCCTTTGAGTCCAAGATCCATGGTGTGAAACCTCCTGCTGCTTGGGGTTGAGGGTCGATCAGGGTGCCGGCGCCAGGTACTTCTTCTCGATGCCGGCACCGACGGTGTACTTGGGGTCCACAAAGTTGCCCAGCCGCACCAGGCCGCACTGGCTGAGCATCATGTAGGCGTCCCAGCGGTCGAAGCCGTACTCCGCCTCCATCCACAACACCAGGTCGCGGTAGGCGATACGCGCCGCGTCTTCCAGCGGACGGGCGCTGCCGGTGCACATGATGCGGGTTTCGTTTTCCAATCGAGGCCACTCCAGGCTCCAGCCCTTGATGACGTCGACCGCAATGGTGGTGGTGCTGGCGAATTCCACCGCCGTGCCGCACACCTCGCCGTCACCCTGGCAGGCATGGGCGTCGCCGATGAACAGACGCGCGCCCGCGGTGCGCACCGGCAAATAGGTGATGCTGCCCGGGCCCATGTCCGGCAGATCCATGTTGCCGCCATGCGAGTCGGGTGTGAGCGTGTTGATGCTGTCGATCTCGGGGCTGCAGCTCAGTGTGCCGATGTGCGGGCGGTAGGGCAAGGTGACGCGTTTGCTCCAGTACACGCCGTCTTCATCCAGGTCGATCTTGCGCACGATTTCGGGCAGCGAATCGGCCAACAGCGCGGTGAGGTTGGTGCCACTGAGCGCGCCAAACTGCGGAATCATCGCGCAGGTGCCGCGTGGGTTGGGACCCCGTGGGGCCATCGATTCGATGTACACCGCCAGCACGTCACCCTTGTCGGCGCCTTCGACCATGATGGGCCCGTTCTGCGGGTTCACAAAGGGCATGCGCAGCACCCTGGAAGGCAGGTCCTGCTCGGTCTTGACCGCGCCTTCAAAGGCGTCGCGCGTGTCCACCACCACCCGGTCACCGGGCCGCACATGCAGCACCGGGTCGCTGTAGGGGCCGATGGTGTAGTGAAACTTGCCCTGCCGGGCCTCGGTCAACGCGTGGGTGAC
>CAZADK010000861.1:0-1697 GCA_964483855.1 uncultured Rhodoferax sp. | reverse complement strand
CCAGCACCCCATCCCGAGTGCTATCCAGAATCACAATCTCCCCCCCCACCGGCACCGCCGCCAATAACGCAGCCAGATCCGGCAAATCCGAGACGAAGACGAATACTTCCCGTACAGACTGTTGCGCCATGGCCGTCTGCTCCCCGATTGGTTGAGTTTTGCTGTTGTTACATCAGTTTACAGATCCGCCATCCCTGCCATGTGGTTTTTCTTCGTCGCTTTGATTGCTCGTAAACCCTAGGTCCGGGCTCGCCGGCGGTTTGGTGTCGGGCCCATGCCACAATCGTTCGCCGCATGCCAACCGCCAATACCCCGCCAACCATTACTCTTGCGCCTGAAAACCGGCGCCACTGGTCATGAAGCGGGCCGCACAGAACGTCTCTGATCTGGCCGTCGCCATCCGCAGCCTGCGCGGCGCCTTCATCACGGTGGCGGTGTTCAGCGGTTTCCTGAATGTGTTGATGCTGGTTCCGTCGCTGTACATGATGCAGATCTACGACCGGGTGCTGGGCAGCCGCAACGAGACGACGCTGTGGGCGCTGACGCTGCTGGTGCTGGCGTCTTACGTGTTCATGAGCATGCTGGAGACGATCCGTACCTGGGTGCTGGTGCGGGTCGGCGCGCGGCTCGATTCGCAGTTGGGCGAGCGGGTGTTCAACACCGCTTTCGAACGCCGGCTGCGCCATGCCGACAGCAGCGCGGCCCAGCCGATGAATGACCTGAACACGGTGCGGCAGACGCTGACCGGGCCTGGCCTGCTGGCGGCGTTCGATGCGCCATGGATGCCGATCTATATCGCTGTGATCGCGCTGTTCTCCTGGGAGTTGGGCATCTTTGCCCTGAGCGGCGCCGTCGTGTTGACCATACTGGCCTACGTCAACGAGAAACTGTCCCAGCCTAAGCTCGAAGAGGCGCAGAAATTCAGTTTCCAGGCGCAGATGGCCATCACCAACCACCTGCGCAATGCCGAGGTGATCCAGTCCATGGGCATGCTCGAGCCGATCCGTCGGCGCTGGCATGCGCTGCACCACAAGCAGTTGCAAATGCAGGCGGTGGCCAGCGACCAGGCGGCGGTGATGTCGGGCCTGACCAAGTTCATCCGCATCTCGATGCAGTCGCTCAGCCTGGGCATCGGCGCCTTGCTGGTGCTGGAGAACAAGATGTCGCCCGGCATGATGATTGCCGCCTCCATCCTGGTCAGCCGGGCGCTGGCACCGGCCGAGTTGCTGGTGGCGCACTGGAAGCAGATCGTGCTGGGCCGCGCCGCGCACGACCGGCTCAAGCAGTTGCTGGAAGCCCATCCGCCCCGGCCCGAGGGTATGGCGCTGCCGCCGCCCACCGGCAGGGTTTCGCTCGAAGGCGTGGCGGTGGCGGCGCCGGGCGGGCAGCGGCCGATCCTGCGCAACATCAACTTCGTGCTCGAGCCGGGCACCTCGGTGGCCGTGATCGGTCCCAGCGGCTCCGGCAAGTCCACGCTGGCGCGCGCGCTGGTCGGCGTCTGGCCAGTGCTGGCTGGCGCCGTGCGGCTCGATGGCGCCGACCTGCACAGCTGGCGCTCGGACGACCTGGGCCCGCATATCGGCTACCTGCCGCAAGACATCGAGCTGTTCGACGGCACGGTGGCAGAGAACATCGCCCGTTTTGGCGACATCGATTCGGACCAGGTCATCCTGGCGGCGAAACGCACCGGTATGCAC
>CAZADK010000860.1:0-1698 GCA_964483855.1 uncultured Rhodoferax sp. | reverse complement strand
CGGATGTCCTGGCGCGTCAACAGTTCGAGGCTGCTGGTGTTGAGCAGCAGTGCGACGACGCTGATCAGGATCGCCGGCGCGGCGACAGGGATGGCGCTGCGCAGCGCGGCGATGTCGACGTTGGCGAAGGTCTGCGCGTCCAGCGGCGGGTGCCAGCCGATGTCGCTCGGGAACGGCCCGAGCAGCCAGCCCTCGGCGCTGAGCGCCGCAGGCGGCTTGCCCAGCAGCGCCATGACGGCGTAGAAGACGACGAAGCCAAGGCCGAACATCAGTGCCAGCACGGTCGGCCGGCCGGAGCGCCGCACGACGAACAGCATCAACGCGCCAAGCAGCAGCGCAGGCAGCCAGCGTGCCAGCCGCTCAGGCTGCCACAGCGCCGCATCGAAGCCGGCGTTGGCGGCCACGCTGATGCCTCCGACCGCCAGCAACCAGCCGGTGCCGGCCAGGAAACCGCCCATCACCGGAAACGGCAAATAGCGCACCAGCGCGCCGAGCTTGAACAGGCCCAGCAGCAGGCAGATCAGGCCCATCATCAAAGTGCAGCCGATCAGCAGCACGATGGTGGTCGGGAACAACTGTTCGGTGGCGGCGCTGCCGGCCAGCGTCGCACCGACTGTCGCCACCGCGGCGGCGAGGATCACGCCCGGTGTGTCCTGCGTCACCGCCATCGAGCCGCCGTAGGAACTCAGCAGCGTGACCGTGGTGACGAGCAGTGCGTTGCCGATCAGCACGAAAACGCAGCGCAGTGCGGCGCGGCGCGGCGTCCAGGTGTCAAATTTTTCGACATCGGGTTGACCCGTTGCCGGACCAACACATCGAGGCAGCGGCGTGGCGCCTGCCTGCAACGGCCCATGCTTGTTGACGCGGCAAGGTCGGCGGTCTGCTTTCGGAATAATCGGCGGGTGACCGCAATGGGTCGAAACCGGTGAGCCGCTTCGCCGATCTCACCGCCAGAGAGCGGTCCTTCGAGCTGGACTGCCGGGCAGCCGACATTCGGAAAAACCCGGGATCGGCCAGGTGCCGTCACCCGATGCCGATCAGACCGGTCGTTCCCGCCTCTACGCGCGCCTCGAATTTTGGCGCTGCCCGACATCAGGCCGGCGCGACAATGCGACTGTGGGTTCGGTCACCATGACCGGCCAGCAGGCCGTCGACGGAGATGTCTTCGTCCAGCGCTTCCCAATGTATGCCGCGCGGGCTCAGCTCGAATTGATTCCGCTGTTCGGGCGTAGCAGCCAAGAGGCGAGGGAACCACGCGAGCGGGACGGCCATTCGCCGGCCATCGTCCAGATCAACCCACATGCTGTCGTCGTCGAAGCGCACCGCTTTAGCTGAAGTACTCATGCCAAGTCCTTTCGATCAACACCCGGTTGGCTTGAGCAACCTCTACCAATTCGCGCAGCGTCCCGGCATCGAAACCGAAGCTGGAGGCGACCTGAACCTGCGGGTCGAGCCAGATCTTGGCCTCACCGCTGCCCGAGCGCACGTGCACATGCAAGGGTTCTCGAGGGCTGCCCTCGTTGGAGTAGAAGAAGAAGCGGAAGCCTCTGTAGCGAAATACAACCGGCATCGAGGCATTCTAGGCGCGGGCTGATGTCAGCGAGGCGCGCAACGCAACGCATTCGGCCGCACGCTACTCACGTCCCCAGCGCGTGCTTGTGGCGGCGGATGAAGCCCGCCACCAGACCCTCGAAATGC
>CAZADK010000859.1:0-1698 GCA_964483855.1 uncultured Rhodoferax sp. | reverse complement strand
TCATAGGCAAACGCTAAATTGCGTCCGGTCGCGCGACAGGCCGCGCCGGCGCGGCAGCAAAGCGGCACGGATCCAGGCGTCCAGACGGGGGGTTGCGGAACCAGGGTTCGCGGCGCGATCGATCCTGCGACGGTCGTCTGCGCAGCACGCGAACAGGGTAATTTTTCTGTCCGGTGTCTTGAATCCGCTTCAAAAGCCCTTATCATTAGCACTCGCAGGAGATGAGTGCTAACAGCATCCAGACCCTCAAACTCACAAGCACCTAACCGATATGGGTGCTTTTTTGATAACCCCATCTTTTCAAACCAAGGAGATCCTATGAAACTTCGCCCCCTGCACGACCGTGTGATCGTCAAACGCGTGGAAAACGAAACCAAGACTGCTTCTGGCATCGTCATCCCTGATAGCGCGGCTGAAAAACCGGATCAGGGCGAAGTCCTGGCTGTTGGCCCGGGCAAGAAAAACGACAAAGGCGAACTCGGCGCGATGGCCGTCAAGGTCGGCGACCGCGTGCTGTTCGGCAAATACAGCGGCCAGACCGTCAAGGTCGACGGCGACGAGTTGCTGGTGATGAAGGAAGACGATCTGTTCGCAGTCGTCGACGCCAAGTAATTACCCCAGCCACCCATTCATTTACTAGATTCGGAGAAATACTATGGCAGCAAAAGACGTCATTTTCGGCGGCGAAGCCCGCGCACGCATGGTTGAAGGCGTGAACATCCTGGCCAACGCGGTCAAGGTCACCCTGGGCCCCAAAGGCCGCAATGTGGTGCTCGAGCGCTCGTTCGGCGCCCCCACCGTGACCAAGGACGGTGTGTCCGTGGCCAAGGAAATCGAACTCAAGGACAAGCTCCAGAACATGGGCGCCCAGATGGTCAAGGAAGTCGCCTCCAAGACCTCCGACATCGCTGGTGACGGCACCACGACCGCCACCGTGCTGGCCCAGAGCATCATCCGCGAAGGCATGAAATATGTCGCCGCCGGCATGAACCCGATGGACCTCAAGCGCGGCATCGACAAGGCCGTGACCGCCCTGGTCGCCGAGCTCAAGAAAGCCTCGAAAGCCACCACCACCTCCAAGGAAATCGCCCAGGTCGGTTCGATCTCGGCCAACTCCGATGACACCATCGGCAAGATCATTGCCGACGCGATGGACAAAGTGGGCAAGGAAGGCGTGATCACCGTCGAAGACGGCAAGTCGCTGGAGTCCGAGCTCGAAGTCGTCGAAGGCATGCAGTTCGACCGCGGCTACCTGTCGCCCTACTTCATCAACAACCCGGAAAAACAGGCTGCGCTGCTGGATAACCCGTTCGTGTTGTTGTACGACAAGAAGATCAGCAACATCCGTGATTTGCTGCCCACGCTGGAGCAAGTCGCCAAGTCCGGCCGTCCGCTGCTGATCGTCTCGGAAGATGTCGAAGGCGAAGCCCTGGCTACGCTGGTGGTCAACACCATCCGCGGCATCCTGAAAGTGGTCGCTGTCAAGGCGCCTGGTTTCGGCGATCGCCGCAAGGCCATGCTGGAAGACATCGCCATCCTGACCGGCGGCAAGGTCATCGCCGAAGAAGTCGGCCTGACGCTGGAGAAAGTCACGCTGGCTGACCTGGGTTCTGCCAAGCGCGTGGAAGTCAGCAAGGAAAACACCATCATCATCGACGGTGCTGGTGCCGCTGCCGATATCGAAGCCCGCGTCAAGCA
>CAZADK010000858.1:1612-1708 GCA_964483855.1 uncultured Rhodoferax sp. | reverse complement strand
GGCACGGTCGATACCACCCGTTTGGCCAGCGTCGTGCCCAGATTGAGCCGGGCCTGGTAGACCGAGATGCCGTCCAGCGTGGAGTCGGGCCGCGCC
>CAZADK010000858.1:0-1602 GCA_964483855.1 uncultured Rhodoferax sp. | reverse complement strand
CAGGCGGACCTTTTCGGCGCATTGATGCGCGTGCAACTTGCCTTGCAGGTCGATGAACACCGCCTCGCCGGGATCGATGTTGCGCACGAACTGGTGTGCCGTGCCTTCCATCACCACCGACTCGCTGGCCACCAGCATCGTGCCTTCGCCCTGCCCCAGGCACAGTGGCCGGATGCCGTACGGATCGCGAAAGGCCAGCACGCCGTGCCCGGCGATCACCGCGATGACGGCATACGAACCCCGCACCCGGCGGTGCACGTTGCGCACTGCGGCGAACAGGTCCGCGGGCTGCAGCGGCAAGCCGCGGGTCACGGTCTCGATCTCGTGCGCCAGCACGTTGAGCAGCACTTCGGAGTCGCTCTCGGTGTTGATGTGCCGGTGGTCCGTCAGGAACAACTCGGACTTGAGCGCATGCGTATTGGTCAGGTTGCCGTTGTGCACCAGCACGATGCCGAACGGCGCGTTCACGTAGAACGGCTGCGCCTCCTCCTCGCTGTACGCGTCGCCCGCAGTAGGGTAACGCACCTGCCCCAGCCCGCTATTGCCCGGCAAGGCTCGCATATTGCGGGTGCGAAACACATCGCGCACCAGGCCCTTGGCCTTGTGGATGAAGAACTTGCGTTCGAGCTGCGTCACGATACCGGCCGCATCCTGGCCACGGTGCTGAAGCAGCAGCAACGCATCGTAGATCAGCTGATTGACCGGGGCGTCACTGACAACACCAACTATTCCGCACATAGATTCTTCCTGCTTGCTTGCATCCGGTCGGCCGGCAACGGCGCCGGCTGGGCCATGGCCCGATCAGGGCAAATACTTGCCAAATTCATGCGGCAGCACCGGCTTGAGGCCCTTGACCGTGGCTGCGGCCCAATGCCCGCCGACCGACTGCGTCCACCATGCGTCGTGCCTCATCGGCGTCAGGCCCACCAGCACCGCTGCCACCAGCATCAACACGACGCCACGCAATGCGCCGAAGGCCGCGCCCAGCACCCGGTCGGCCGGTCGCAAGCCTGCGACCTGGAACAACCGGCTGATCAGCCAGGTGAGCACGGAGCCGGCGAACATCGCAATGATGAACACCACGACGAAACCGGCCGCGTACTGGATGGTCTCGGTCGCACCCGCCATGGGCAACCATCGTGCGGCCACCGGTGCAAACCACTGCGCCAGAAAAAAAGCTGCCACCCAGGTTCCCAGCGACAACATCTCGAAGACCAGGCCGCGCCAGGCACCGATCAGCAACGACAAGGCCATTACCACGAGAAAGATCCAGTCCAGGGCAACCATCACTGCGGCAAGACACTACAAGACCAGGATCGCTGCCGTCAGCTTGAGCCGGCGGATTTTCTCGGCCGCCTTGTCGGCCTGCGCCCGGTCCGAAAACGGGCCCACCCGCACCCGGGTGCGGTCACCCTCGGTGGTGCCCACGACCTGGGTATAGGTTTTGAGCCCAGCCGCCTCGACCTTGGCCCGCACTTCGCGCACCTTGGCGGCATCGGCAAATGCGCCGACCTGCACCACGTAACGCTCGTCCGAAGCAGCAGCGCTCTTGGCTGGCGTCTTGGCGGCATGCTTCGCCCCCGACGCCTTCGTCGCCGCCGG
>CAZADK010000857.1:0-1710 GCA_964483855.1 uncultured Rhodoferax sp. | reverse complement strand
CGCCGGGCCGCCCCAAGTTTCCTCGCACCCCCTTGGGGGGCCTGGCGAAGCCAGGACTGGGGGCGCCCTGTTCCGCTGGTGACGCACGCAGTGCCAACGGGCCGACCATCAGCCGTTTGCGCGAAGAATGCAGGCGACCCGTGGCGGGCCAGCGGTGAATTGGCGGGACAATCGGGTCCATGAAAGAGCAGTTTTCGTGAACGCCGGACTGGGTCTGGCGGCAGATGCCCCGTTGTCGGCCGCGCGTGAGGTGCTGCGCGAGGTTTTTGGCTACCCGCGTTTCCGCGGTCCGCAGCAGGCGGTGGTCGACCATGTCTGCGCCAGCGGCGACGCATTGGTGCTGATGCCCACCGGCGGCGGCAAGTCGCTGTGTTATCAGATCCCGGCGATCGTGCGTCAGCGCGCCGGCCATGGCACGACCATCGTGGTATCGCCGTTGATCGCGCTGATGCACGACCAGGTCGGCGCGTTGCACGAGGCCGGCGTCGACGCGGCCTTCCTCAACTCGACCTTGTCCGGCGAGGAGGCGGTGCAGGTCGAGAAGCGCCTGTCGCGTGGCGAGATCACCTTGTTGTATGTGGCGCCCGAGCGGGTCACGACGCCGCGGTTCCTGGCTCAGCTCGACGCTTTGCATGAGCGCGGCCTGCTCAGCCTGTTCGCGATCGACGAGGCGCACTGCGTCAGCCAGTGGGGCCACGACTTCCGTCCCGAATACCGGGCGCTGACCGTGTTGCACGAGCGTTTTGCCGCGGTGCCGCGTATCGCGCTGACCGCCACGGCGGACGCGTTGACCCGCGAGGACATCCTTGAGCGGCTGCAACTGCAGAAGGCACGGGCTTTCATCAGTAGCTTCGATCGGCCCAATATTCGCTACACCATCATCGAGAAGAAGGACCCGACGGCGCAGCTGCTGCGTTTCGTGCAGGGCGAGCATGCAGGTGATGCCGGTGTCGTCTATTGCCAGTCGCGCAAGCGAGTCGAGGAGATTGCACAAACCTTGGCCGACCAGGGCGTCAACGCCTTGCCGTACCACGCCGGGCTGGATGCGAAGCTGCGCCAGCGAAACCAGGACCGTTTCCTGCGCGAGGAAGGTGTGGTCATGGTGGCAACGATTGCGTTCGGCATGGGTATCGACAAGCCCGATGTGCGGTTCGTCGCACACCTGGACATGCCCAAGAATATCGAGGCCTATTACCAGGAGACCGGTCGCGCCGGCCGCGACGGTCTCGCCGCCGATGCCTGGATGGCTTATGGCCTGCAGGACGTCGTCAACCAACGCCGGATGATCGACGAAAGTCCGGCCGGTGAGGAGTTCAAGCAGGTGCAACGCGGCAAACTCGATGCGTTGCTGGCGCTGGCCGAGGCGATCGACTGCCGGCGCGTGCGGTTGCTGAAGTATTTTGGCGAGGTCTACAAGCCGTCCGGCGCCGGTGCGCCGCCCTGCGCCGCCGGGCCACCCCAAGGCGGAGACGGCCCCCTCGGGGGGCAGGTAGGACACGCCGGGCCGAGCGTGGGGGCCGTCTCCCATTGCGGCAACTGTGACAACTGCCTGTCACCAGCCCAGGTCTGGGACGGCACCGACGCGGCGCGCAAGTTGCTCAGCACGATCTACCGGGTGCAGCAGGCCAGCGGCATCACCTTCGGCGCCGGCCACGTCATGGATATCGTGCGTGGCAAGAAGACCGAGAAGATGGCGCAGCACGGGCATGC
>CAZADK010000856.1:0-1714 GCA_964483855.1 uncultured Rhodoferax sp. | reverse complement strand
GCGGGATTGCGCCGTGGCGAGCTGGCGCGCTTGACCCTGGCGGATGTCGAAGCCCAGACCGGACTGGTTCGCATAAACGCTTCCAAGTTCCACAAATCACGACTGGTGCCATTGTCGCCGGACGGCAGGGATGCTTTGCGCAGCTACTTGCACCAGCGTCTCGCGGCGCCATTCGATACCGACCCTACCACGCCGCTGCTGTGCTGTGGTCGGCATGGCCGGCACGGCTACAGCGGAGGTGGACTGCGCGATGCGATCAATCGCTTGTTCATCGCCGCGGACGTGAAGGACTGTGAAGGTCGTCGCCCACGGGTCCATGACCTGAGGCACAGCTTTGCGGTTGAGGCATTGATCCGCTGGTACCGCAATGGTTCGGATGTGCAATCTAACCTGCCCCGGCTAGCCATGTTCATGGGTCATGTTTCGATCGTGTCGACGGCGCATTACCTGCATTTCGTCCCGACCATGCGCGAACTGGCAAGTGCGCGGTTCGAAGCGGCCTATGGCGCTGTCATTGCGGAGGCCGTGACATGAAGAAATATCAGCCGACCGAGCTTGGCCGCTGCGTCGTACGCTTCTTCCAGGAGTACCTTCCGACGCTGCGCGGCATGAGCCGTCACACGATCCAAAGCTATCGTGACGGCATGATCCTGTTCTTGGGGTTCGCCGCCACTGACCGCAAACGGCCAATCGAATCGCTCGAACTGGCGGACATCACGGCCGATCGGGTCGGCCGCTTCCTGGCTTACTTGGAGGCAGATCGTGGGAACAGCATCACTACCCGCAACGCCCGCTTGGCGACGATGCACACCTTTGCTCGATTCTTGGTGAGCGACCATCCCGAGCAAATGGCGCCGCTACAGCAGGTCCTCGCAATTCCCTTCAAACGGGGATCCCGGGCAGCCCCAATCGAGTATCTGGAGAAGCAGGAGATCGAGGCGTTGCTGGCCAGCATCGATCGCAAGTCACCAGCGGGACGGCGAGATTACGCGATGTTCTCGCTGATGTTCAACACCGGCGCCCGGGTCCAGGAGACCATCGACCTGCGGGTGCGCGACCTCCGGCTCGAATCGCCCTGCCAAGTCCGCTTCACCGGCAAAGGCAACAAGGTACGCATCTGTCCGATTTGGCCGCGTACTGCGGGGCTACTGAAGGACCTGATCCACAGGCAACCCAGCTCTGACGAAGACCCCTCGGACCGACGCATCTTCCTTAATGCGCACGGTGCCCCATTGACGCGGTTCGGCGTTCGCTATCTCCTTCAGCAGCACGTTGAGGCAGCCGCCAAAGTGGTGCCGACACTGGCAGGCAAGCGCGTTCACCCGCACTCGCTGCGCCACACGACGGCCATCCATCTGCTCAAGGCAGGCGTCGACTTCGCCACCATCAGCCAATGGCTCGGTCACGCGAGCCTGAACACCACCATGCAGTATGCGCGGGCCGACCTCGACCTCAAGCGTCAGGCCCTCGCGCAAGTCTTTCCCGAAGTGCTGGCTCCGCCGAAGGGTGGTGCCTACGTCTTCCGTGGTGAAGACATCACCGGCTGGCTCCGCCGGCTCTGACAGTTATGTGGAGCTGCAGGACCAATGGATGGTAGAAATCGCCCTACCAGCGAAGCCGGTCACTCGACAACTCCACATAACTGCGTACTTCACATAAGTCGATGCACAGGACCGCCGGTTTGACATACTTGTGCAGCGCCTGCTTCACACTA
>CAZADK010000855.1:0-1714 GCA_964483855.1 uncultured Rhodoferax sp. | reverse complement strand
TTGGTAGGCGCGATTGGACTCGAACCAACGACCCCCACCATGTCAAGGTGGGGAAATAGGATCCAGAGACATTCACTTTCCTCCATTCTTCATTGGTAAATCATCTACAAGCGTCCTAGAATGTCCCCCTAGGTTTAGGACACTTTTAGGACACCATCGCACCATGGCAACCCGCATCGATACCGTCGAGGCGCGCAGCAGACTGAAGGTGCGCTCAGCACCATACTGGCAGCGACTCACTGCGGGTCGGCACATTGGCTTTCGCAGGATGTCCACGACGACGGACGGCACATGGCAGTGCCAGTCCTACGACCCCGAGGACAGCAAGCAGACACGCCGCAGCCTGGGTGACTTCGCGCACTTGCCGCCATCGCAACGGTACGACGCCGCCAAGTCTGAGGCCGAGCTGTGGTTCAAGCATCTAGACCTTGGCGGCAAGTTGTCGGCGGCAATAACTGTCAGGACGGCCTGCGCGAACTACGTCGAGCATCTTCGCAGCCTGGGCAAGGGCAAGACGGCAGACGACGTGAGAAGGCGCTTCGCGCAGTACGTCAACGACAAGCCGCTCGGGCAGGTCGAGCTGCAGCGCTTGAAGCCGCGCGACATCGACGTCTGGCGGAAGTCACTGGCCGCCACCATGGCCACGCCGCAGCACAGGACCAAGGCCCCTACCCGGCCGCGCTCGCCCAGCACGTTGAACCGCGACATGACACCCCTGCGCGCGGCGCTCAACCTTGCGCTGGCAGACGGGCACGTGACGACCGACGCCGCATGGAAGGCCAAGATGCGCCCGCTGAAGGACGCCGACCGCCGCCGCGACGTGTATCTGGACCTGACCCAGCGCCGCGCACTCATCGTCAAGGCGCCCGCCGATCTGGCCGTGTTCCTAAGCGCCCTGTCGCTGGTGCCGTTGCGCCCCGGGGCCATGGCCGCGCTGGTGGCCGGCAACTTCGACAAGCGCCTGTCCACGCTGACCATCGGCAATGACAAGCACGGGCAGGACCGCAAGATCACGCTGCCGCCGGCCACCGCCGCCTTCTTTGCCGAACAGTGCAAGGGCAAGCTGCCCACCGCGCCATTGCTGTCCCGGGCTGACGGCTCGACGTGGAACAAGGATGCGTGGAAGTACCCGATCAAGGACGCCGTGATCGCGGCCGAGTTGCCGGCGGCCGCCACAGCCTACGCATTGCGGCACTCCACCATCACCGACCTGATCGCCCTGCACAAGCTCGATACGCTGACCGTGGCACAGTTGTCGGGCACGAGCTTGCTGATGATCGAGAAGCACTACGGGCACCTGCTGCGCGAGCACGCGGCAAAGGCACTGGCATCCCTCACGCTGTAGGCGATGGGCGATGCCTGGTAAACCGGGAAAATTAATCCAATGGATTACACTTCACCCTGATGTTGCTGACCGTCGCCGAACTGCCCGAGTACCTGCGCGCGGCGACCAGGCTGCTGGCCGACGCCGACCGCCGGGCCATCGTCGATCACCTGGCCGCCCACCCCGCGGCTGGCGACCTGATCGAAGGCACGGGCGGCGTGCGCAAGCTGCGCTGGGCGCGCGACGGCCGTGGCAAGAGCGGCGGTGTGCGGGTGATCTACTACTTTCACAGCGAGGCGATGCCGTTGTATCTGTTGACTATGTTTGCGAAGAATGAGCGCGCCAACCTGAGCAAGGCCGAGCGCAACGCGCTGGCCGGCCTGGTGGACG
>CAZADK010000854.1:0-1721 GCA_964483855.1 uncultured Rhodoferax sp. | reverse complement strand
CTTCTCCAGAAAGTTAGGGCATGAATCTTTGTCGGTGGCAGCGATGCGATGACCGGTCGCAGCCCGGGTCGGTGAAGCGACACTTGCTTGTTTCGATGCCCCTTGCAAGGTCGCGAGGCCCGCCCTGACGGATCTTACGTCCATCATGGGACCGCGGCGGCTTGTGCGTCCGATGCAAAATCTACGGTTCGGTACGCGACGCGTCTGTGCGGTGGCGTACCTCATGACGACCAATGTGGCGGCGCCGCCATGAACTTCATCACCACCGCCCCAATGGGCTTCAGAGCTTTGGATTTCGGCAATGTCATGTAGCGAACAGACTGGTCGTGAGCGGGCCAATATCCTTGGCGGTCAATGTGGCGTGGGGATGCCGCAAGCGACATGCCTGTCGCCGGTTATCCGCTTCAGGCACAGGGTGCAATGAAAGCGGGAGACGCAAATGCAGCTTGAGATGACCGGTCTGGATCGAACGAGGGCGAGCATGGCTCGGCGCCCGTTGAAGCAGGCCCTGACAGCCGGGGCCTTGCTGCGCGCCCCGCAGCTCGAGGCCTACGGCGGGCGTTTCTTCGATTCGGGCCCAGGCCGCTGGACGCTGCAGGCGGCCATCGACGGAGCGGCGCGGACGCATGTGCTCAGCGCCGCCCTGAATCCGCGTTTCGCGCCGCGTGGTAGTGCCGGCTTTGCCAACCGGGTGCTGTCGGCGGTGCGACACGAATGCGGTGCTCGCGCCGAGAAGTCGGCAAGAGATTCGACATGAGCCGCCACGCGGGCGCCGATGTGGTGTTCCTGCTCGACGTCGACAACACGCTGCTCGACAACGACCGGATCAGCGCCGACCTGCGCGGTCACCTCGATGCCACATTCGGCGTTGCCAGTGCGGCACGCTACTGGGTCGCCTTCGAGGCGCTGCGCTCCGAACTCGGCTATGCCGACTATCTGGGTGCGTTGCAGCGCTACCGAACCGATGCCGAGCGCGATGACTCGGACGATGAACAGCTGCTCCTGATGTCGAGCTTTCTGATCGACTACCCCTTCGCCGAGCGCCTGTATCCGGGCGCGCTCGATGTCATTGCGCACCTTGGCCGGGTTGGCCCGACGGTGATCCTTTCCGATGGCGATGTGGTGTTCCAACCGCGCAAGGTGCAGCGGTCAGGGTTGTGGGACGCGGTGAGTGGGCGCGTGCTGATCTACGTGCACAAAGAGCAGATGCTCGATGCGGTTCAGCGGCACTATCCGGCGCACCACTACGTCATGGTCGACGACAAGGTGCGGTTGCTGGCGGCAATGAAGGGGGTCCTGGGCAGTCGTCTGACGACGGTGTTCCCGCGCCAGGGCCATTACGCCCTCGACCCGGCCAACGCCAGGCTGTACCCCGTGCCGGATATCACTGTCGAGCACGTTGGCGATCTGGTAGATGTGGACGTCATCACACTGGTCGCACGGCAGCCTATTCCATCGAATACCGGTCCGTAGCCGAAGTGAGGCACAGCGTTGCCTGTCGATGCCTGCGTGATCCGGTCCGCGCCCGGCGATCCTGTTCGACATGCGATCGACTGCCGGGCCATCGGCCGGCATGCCATCGAATCGCAGTTCAACGCAGATGCCGCACATCAGCGACTCGATGCTTCGAGAGGGGTTGGATGCGTTGTAGGCCATGCTGCGCACGTCAATACAGGATGCGACAGCGGATCGTTGCCGGCACGGTGCACAGATCGGCCAGC
>CAZADK010000853.1:0-1725 GCA_964483855.1 uncultured Rhodoferax sp. | reverse complement strand
CGCAGAACCTGGGCGAGGCGATCGTGGCGCTGGAGGGCGACACGGTGATCCGCGACGCGATCGGGGCCAACCTGTTCAACGAATACCTCAAACTCAAGCGTATGGAATGGGTCGAGTACTCGCGCCACGTGTCGGTATGGGAGCAAACGCGTTACCTTGAATTTTTCTGAGCATCGGGGGACACCATCATGTGTGGAATCGTGGGTTTGTTGTTGAAGCGACCGGTGCTGCGGCCGCGGCTGGGGGAACTGATGTTGCCGATGCTGGTGGGCATGACCGGCCGTGGCAAGGATTCGGCCGGCATGGCCGTGTTCACTGACCGGCTGAAGGATGATCGCCACAAGCTGTCGCTGTACTCCGGCGCGGGCTCGCTGGGCGCGGCGTATGACTGGGACGGGCTGCTCGCCCAGGTGCGCGATGGCTGCGACGTGCAGGCGGCCATCGCGGTCAAGGGCAACCATGCGGTGCTCACCGTGGCCGCGCCGGTTGCATCGGTGCGGACCTGGCTCAAGGAGCATATTTCCGGTGTGCAGGTGCTCTCCAGCGGCAGCGCGATCGACCTCTACAAGGACGTCGGCACGCCGGCTGACATCGCAGCGCGTTACCGGTTCGGCGCGCTGGAAGGCACGCATCTGGTGGGCCATACCCGCATGGCGACCGAGTCGGCCGTCACGGTGGAGAACGCGCACCCCTACACCGCCGGGCAGGATTGGTGCATCGTGCACAACGGCTCACTCTCCAACCCGCATCAGTTGCGCCGCAAGCTCGAGCCGCTGGGTATCGAATTCGACGGCGACTGCGATACCGAGGCGGCGTGCCGCTACCTGGAATGGCGCATGCGCGAGGGCGACGACCTCGAAGATGCGCTGCACAAGGGTTTCGAGGTGTTCGACGGTTTCTACACTTTCCTCATGGGCACGCGCGACAAGCTGGCACTGGTGCGCGACCCGTTCGCCTGCAAGCCGGCGATCGTGGCCGAAACCGATGACTATGTGGCCATTGCCTCCGAGTTCCGTTCGCTGGCCCACCTGCCCGACGTCAAGCATGCGCATCTGTTCGAGCCCAAGCCCGAGCACATCTATTCCTGGAGCATCCGAGATGAAAGCCGAGACACCTGATTCCGTGGTGTTCGACATCGCCGACGGCAGCGTACGTGCGCTCAACCAGTTCCTGCACGGCCCGATGGGGCCGACCCAGCGGGTGGTGGTGGAGAACCCGGACGGCGCGCACTCCATCGCGGTGGGTGTCAACGCACCGATCGAGATCGACATCCGCGGTCACGCCGGTTATTACGCCGCCGGCATGAACATGCATGCGACGGTGAACATCGCCGGCAATGCCGGCCCCGGCGTGGCCGAGAACATGATGTCAGGGCGTGTCACCGTGCGCGGCTTCGCCAGCGTCTCGGCCGGCGCCTCCGCACACGGCGGCCTGCTGGTCATCGAAGGTGATGCAGGCCTGCGCTGTGGCATCTCGCTCAAGGGCGCGGACATCGTGGTTGGCGGCGACGTCGGCGCGTTCTCGGCGTTCATGGCGCAGGCCGGGCGAATCGTGGTCTGCGGCGATGCGGCAGAGAACCTTGGAGACTCGTTGTACGAGGCCGTGCTGTACGTGCGCGGCGAGGTCAAGTCGCTCGGTGCCGACGCGCAGTTCGAACCCATGACCGACGCCGACCGTGCCGCCGTTGCCAGCCTGCTCCAGGCGGCCGGCCTTGCGCATGACCCG
>CAZADK010000852.1:0-1740 GCA_964483855.1 uncultured Rhodoferax sp. | reverse complement strand
CGTCGACTGCATCCGCAAGATCCGCGAGGCCTCACCCCAGACCCGCATCGAAATCCTGGTGCCGGACTTTCGCGGCCGCGATGATCGCGCACTCGATATCCTCAAGTCTGCGCCACCCGACGTGATGAACCACAACCTGGAGACAATACCGCGCCTTTACAAGGAAGCCCGGCCCGGCTCCGACTATGCGTTCAGCCTGAACCTGCTGAAGAAGTTCAAGGCCCTGTTCCCCAACGTGCCGACCAAGAGCGGCCTGATGGTCGGCCTGGGCGAGACCGATGAAGAGATCCTGCAGGCCATGCGCGACATGCGTGCGCATGACATCGACATGCTGACCATCGGGCAGTACCTGGCGCCAAGCACCAGCCACCTGACAGTCAAGCGTTATGTGCACCCCGACACTTTCAAGATGTTCGAAGCCCAGGCCTACCGGATGGGATTCACCCATGCCGCGGTCGGCGCCATGGTCCGCTCGAGCTACCACGCGGACCAGCAGGCACACGGGTTGCTGAACCCGGCCACGTCCGCATGACGGTGCGACATGACATCAAGCACCGACCCGTTGTCGATACGGGTCTACGGCGCCTCGCAGGGCAGCCACACGCACCCGCACTTCCAGATCCTGTGCGGACTTGAAGGCACGCTCGAGTTCGAAGTCGAAGGCCGGGACCGGTGCATCGATACTCCCGCGACCGCAAGACAAGACCCACGATCCGTCGCTTTGCAACGACATACCGTCGAAACGCGACGGCGCCCGGGCCTATGCTAGGGCATGACCCCTGAACAACCCCGCGCCGCAACCTGTTACGCGTTGGGCGCGATCGCGCTCTGGGCGCTGCTCGCGGCGCTGGGCGTGTCGCTCAGGAATGTGCCGCCGTTCCTGTTGACTGGCATCGCGCTGGTGATCGGCAGCGTTCCGACATGGCCGCTGGTGGCACGGCAGCCGTCGTTGTGGCGGGTTGCGCCGACCACGCTGGCGCTGGGCGTCACCGGCCTGTTCGGTTTCCACTTCCTGCTGTTTCTGGCGCTGCGCAGCGCACCGCCGGTGCAGACCAACCTGGTGAATTACCTGTGGCCGCTGTTCATCGTCGTATTGTCTCCGCTGCTGCTGCCCGGCATGGTGCTGCGCCCGCTGCATGTGCTAGCCGCCTTGCTGGGTTTTGCCGGTGCCGCGGTCGCCATTCTGGGCGGGGCCGACGATGGCAGCGGACGGTGGTCGTGGGGTTACCTGCTGGCATTGGCATCGGCGCTGATCTGGGCCTGCTTTTCCCTTCTCACCCGACGCGTACCGCCGTTTCCCACCGCGGCCGTGGGCCTGTTCGGGCTGTTGTCCGGCCTGCTTTCGCTGTTGTGCCATGCCATGCTGGAACCAGCGACCGATCTCGACGCGAACGCCTGGCTGTTGCTGGCCATCACCGGCCTGGGGCCGCTGGGCGTGGCCTTCTTGTTGTGGGACAAGGCGCTCAAACTCGGTGACCCACGGCAGATCGGCATCCTGAGTTACCTGACACCGCTGTCGTCCACGGCCGTCCTGATGCTGATGGGCGCCGGTCCCTTTCACTGGAGCATCGTGCTGGCCACCGTGATGATCGTCGGCGCCGCGATCGTCGGCTCGCGCCTGCGCTGAGAGCGCCCCCAGCCCTGGCTGCGCCAGGCCCCCCGAGGGGGTGCGAGGAAACTTGGGAGCGGCCCGGCGTTTCCTCATGAGCGCCCCCAGCCCTGGCTGCGCCAGGCCCCCCG
>CAZADK010000851.1:0-1747 GCA_964483855.1 uncultured Rhodoferax sp. | reverse complement strand
GCGTCATCGCCTCGACCTGGTCGTGCGTCACATAGACCATGGTCGTGCCCAGCCGCTCCTTCAATCGCGCGAACTCCATGCGCATGTCGACCCGCAGCGACGCGTCCAGGTTGGACAGCGGTTCGTCGAACAGGAAGATGCTGGGCTCGCGTACGATTGCGCGCCCGATCGCCACGCGTTGGCGTTGTCCACCCGAGAGCTGGCGCGGCTTGCGCTCCAGGTAGTCGGCAATCATCAGCACCTCTGCCGCCTTGCGCACCCGGCGGTCGATCTCGTCGCGCGGCGTCTTGGCCAGCTTGAGCGCATAACCCATATTGGCGGCCACCGACATGTGCGGATACAGCGCATACGACTGGAACACCATCGCGATGCCGCGCTTGGAGGGCGGCACGTCGTTGACGATCTCGTTGTCGATCGCGATGGTTCCGGCGCTGACCTCATCGAGTCCGCAGATCATGCGCAGCAGCGTCGACTTGCCGCATCCCGATGGACCGACGAACACGACGAATTCGCCGTGGCGGATGTCGAGGTCGATGTTCTTGAGCACCTGGGTGGTGCCATAGTTTTTGCACAGTCCCTGGATCAGCAGGTTGGACATGGGTGGTGGACCTGTTAGCGTGAATGCGGGTCGCGGCAGGCCGTCACGCGCGGCCTGCCACGGTGGGTGTGCCTAGTCGACCTTGATGCCGGCGTCCTTGATCACCGACTTGTAGAGATCGAGTTCCTTGACCATCAGCGTCTTGAAATCGGCCGGGTTCGAGCCGATGCGCACGACACCGCGCGCCTTGAGTTTTTCTTCCGTCTCGGGCATGCGCAGGAAGGCCTGGATCTCGTCGCTGAGCTTCTTGACGATCTTGTCGGAAGTACCGGCCGGCGCCATCACGCCATGCCAGGCCTTGACTTCGAAGCCGGGAACGAAGTCGGCAATCGGCGGTATGTTTGGCGCGAAGAACGCCCGTTCGGCGGTGGTCACGCCCAGCGCGCGCAGCTTGCCGCTTTCGATATGCGGGCCAGAGGTGGACAAGGCGTCCAGTGCCAGGTCGACGGTGCCGGCGAGCAGGTCGTTGAGCATCGGTGCCGAGCCCTTGTACGGTACGTGGACCATCTGGGTGCCGGTCTTGATCATGAACAGCTCCATGCCGATGTGCAGCGAAGTGCCAGTGCCGGAGGAGCCGAACGACACCTTGCCCGGATTGGCCTTGAGGAAGGCGACCAGCTCGGGAATCGTCTTCGCCTGGATCTTTGCGGTGTTCACCACCAGCAGGCTGGGCGTGAGGCCGACCAGGCTCACCGGTGCGAAATCGTTGACCGGGTGGTAGGTCACCTTGTCGGGCTGCAATGCCGGAAAGATCGCGTTGGCGGCAATGTTGCCCATGCCGATGGTGTAACCGTCCGGCTTGGTCTTGGACACCGCAGCCATGCCGATGCTGGTGCCTGCGCCGGGTTTGTTCTCGACGATCACCGGCTGGCCCCACTTGGCGGCCAGATGGTCGGCCACCATGCGCGACATCACGTCGGCAATGCCGCCAGGCGACAAAGGCACAATGAATTTGATCGGCCGTTGGGGGTACTTGCTGTCGTCGTCGGTCTGAGCCAATACGCTGGTCGCGCCGGCCAGCAGCAACGCGCCGAGCGCTCCCACAGTGACTTGTTTCCAGACCCGGTGGGCGCGGCGGGCAAACGAAGTGCCGATGCCGCGGGTTTGCGCTGTTGCACGAGAGGGTTGCATGGATATCTCCAGATGGGG
>CAZADK010000850.1:0-1748 GCA_964483855.1 uncultured Rhodoferax sp. | reverse complement strand
GCCTGCTGCAGGACACCGGCATCCCGGCCGCCGAGCAACGCATCGACCATTTTCCGCACCAGTTCTCCGGCGGCATGCGCCAGCGGGTCGTGATCGCACTTGCGCTGGCGGCCGAGCCCAAGCTGATCGTGGCCGACGAACCGACCACGGCGCTCGATGTGTCGATCCAGGCGCAGATCATCGCGCTGCTCAAGACGGTGTGCAGGGAACATGGCGCCGCCGTCATGCTGATCACGCACGACATGGGTGTGATCGCCGAGACCTGCGACCGGGTGGCGGTGATGTACGCCGGCCGTATCGCGGAGATCGGGCCGGTGCACGAGGTCATCAACCATCCAGCGCATCCCTACAGCGCCGGCCTGATGGCGGCCATTCCCGATATCACGGTGGACCGGGAGAACCTGCACCAGATCGATGGCGCGATGCCGCGGCTCAACGCCATTCCGGGCGGATGCGCCTTCAACCCGCGCTGCGAACGCTCGATGGAGCGTTGCGGCCGCGAGCGCCCCGAACTGATGGCCGCGGGGCCCACGCGGGCCGCCTGCTGGCTGCATGACGCCGGTGCGGCGCGCTGACAGGAAAGATCCCCATGGCATTGGTCCAACCCGACGATCTGGCAATGAGTTTCGATGTGTCGGCCCCGTGGTTGAACCGGGTGATTGAGCGCTCACCACGGCTGCTGCTGCATGCGGTCGATGGCGTGAGTTTCGAGATCGAGAAGGGCAAGACGCTGGCGCTGGTCGGCGAATCGGGTTGCGGCAAGAGCACGGTGGCGCGGTTGCTGGTGGGCCTGTACCAGCCGACGCGCGGCGGTTTCCACTTCGATGGCGCCGATGCCCACGCAACCTATGCCAGCGCGACAGGCCTGCAATTGCGCCGGCGCATCCAGATGATTTTCCAGGACCCGTATGCCAGCCTCAATCCGCGCTGGGTGGTCGAGGACATCATCGGCGAGCCGCTGACCGAACACGGATTGATCACCGACAAGAATGCTTTGCGCGCACGCGTGGAGGAGTTGCTGCAGTCGGTTGGCCTGGCGGCGCAGGACCGCATCAAGTATCCGCACCAGTTCTCCGGCGGGCAGCGCCAGCGTATCTCGATCGCTCGCGCGCTGGCGACGCAGCCCGAGTTCCTGGTCTGCGACGAACCCACCTCCGCGCTCGATGTCAGCGTGCAGGCCCAGGTGCTCAATATCATGAAGGATCTGCAGCGCCGGCTCGGCCTGACCTATCTGTTCATCTCGCACAACCTGGCCGTGGTGCGCCACGTCAGCGACCAGGTCGGCGTGATGTACCTGGGCCGGCTGGTGGAACTGGCCGACAAGCAGGAACTGTTTGCCAACCCGCGCCATCCCTACACCCGGATGTTGCTCGACGCGATTCCGAAGATGCACGATACCGGCCGCGCGCGTACACCGGTCCAGGGCGAGGTGCCCAATCCGCTGAGCCCGCCGACGGGCTGCGCCTTCCACCCGCGTTGTCCGCACGCCAATACGCGTTGCCACACCGAGCGCCCGCAGATGAAGGACATCGCCGGTATCCGGATCGCCTGCCACGCGGTCGAGGAAAAACGTATCTGAGCGCGGCAATCCAGGCGAAGCCTGGATTGGGGACGGCGTTGTGGGGACGATCGAAGGTCGCGTTGCGCTGGCGCGATGGGCAGGATGCGTTGATGGTCCTGTGGTCTGATGAGCCGCTGAGCCGCTGAGCCGCTGAGCCGCTGAGCCGCTAAGCCGCTAAGCCGCTGAG
>CAZADK010000849.1:0-1752 GCA_964483855.1 uncultured Rhodoferax sp. | reverse complement strand
GGTCGACACCACACATCTCCAGCACCACACGCAAGGGCACACCGGTGAATTCGCTGCAGCTGAGCATGCCGTGCGTGTACTGGCAGGTCGGCACCGCCACGTTGCCCCACTCCATACCGGTATTCGCGCCACACTCGATGAAATGAAAACGCGATACCGACGGCAGTCGCATCAACGCGTCCATCGTGAAGACCTGCGGCCTCCTCAGCAATGCAGGATCCGAGCCGTTGACCATCAGCCGGTGCCGGGTCGGATCGACATCCCACCAACCCTGGTGGTGGCGTTCGAAATGCAAGCCGTTGGGGGTGACGATGCCGAACATCGATTGCAAGGGGGCAAACGATACGGATGACTGGTTGCTCTGGGTCAGCCCGGGGCTCTGGCGCCGCTGGACATTGGCTTCATACTGTGAGGGCTTGCCATAACCATCGGTGACCACTGGTTGCCCCAGGCCCTTCGTGTGCGCAGGCAGTTCCAGCACGGCGGGTTCGCCCTCGCCGATCGCGACGGCCGTGGCGGCCTGCACCCGCGTGGCGACCGCCGCCGTCGCACCAGCGGCACCCGCGACCACGAAGGCCCGGCGCAGGAAATCGCGCCGCCCGGCCATGACTTGCCGGATATCTGGCGTGCCGAGGAAATTTTCAGGCGCCTTGACCAGACGCCCGGGCGCGCTTCCATCCAGTTTCACTGCAACTCCTTCGTTCTCGAACGTACCAGCGAAATGCTTACGCATGGCCGGGCGAAGTGACATGCTCGCTGCAGAGCGCATCACGCAACAGCAGCACACGTTGGCTGATCACGCGGTAGTAGACCTGCGCCCCCGCGCGCCTGCGGCCCAGCACGCCACTGCGGTACAACACGCCCAGATGCTGCGACATGTTGGACTGGCTCGCACCAACCTGCTGTACCAACTCGCCGACGTTCATCTCGCCATCACACAGGGCACACACGATGCGCAGGCGGGTCGGGGTCGACAACAGCGCGAAAAGTTCGGCTGCCGCCTCGAACACCTTGTCTGCCGGATCATGCTCCATCTATCTGAACATCACAATATCAGGGTTCACGCATATTAGCGTTAAATGAAGTTCTGGACGTAGGTGTTTACCCGGATCGGTCACCCAGGCCCAATGTCGGCAGATCGCCTTTCCGATCCATGGACGGCACACGCAGCCGCCACGGTTGCAGGGAAGTGAAACGAAGGTCGCGCGACTGCGAAGGTCGCGCGACTGCTGCCGATCCCGGTCACCAGCGCCAGCCCGATCGCACGGGTGTCGGAGCGTGGGAGACAATCGATCGGGCCAACAGCGCACGAGGAAACGCCGGTCCGCCCCAAGTTTCCTCGCACCCCCTCGGGGGGCCTGGCGAAGCCAGGGCTGGGGGCGCTCTCAACCGTCCTGCCAGAGCACTTTCTTGCCCGAGGACTCCCAGCGCTCGTAGTTCACCGCGTACAGGTCCTCGATGCGGTTGCGCTTGACCTTGAAGGTCGGCGTGATGAGGTCGTTCTCCACGGTCCAGGCCATGGTGGCCACGACCACGCACTGCAGCCGCTCATGTGGGTCGAGCGTGGCATTGATGCCCTTGACGTGATCGGCCAGCGACTTCTCGAGATCACCGCGCACGCCGGCATCCGATACCCGCTCCATGTATTGGGCGTTCAGCATCACGATGCCCAGCGGCTGGCCGAGATTGGCGCCGGTCACGACACAGGCCTCGACCGCCTCGTGCATGACCAGCTTGTCCTCGATCGGCGCC
>CAZADK010000848.1:0-1765 GCA_964483855.1 uncultured Rhodoferax sp. | reverse complement strand
CCCACCCCACTGCCCGCCGTCTCCGAGGTATTGCGTACACCCGACGCCTGTTTCGCGCAGCTGCCCGATTTCCCCTGGACGCCGCATTACACAGAGGTCGGCGGCCTGCGCATCGCCCATATCGACGAGGGTCCGCGCAACGCTCCGGTGGTGTTGTTGATGCACGGTGAACCGACCTGGTCCTTCCTGTACCGCAGCATGATTGCGCCCTTGCTGCAGGCCGGCTTGCGGGTCGTGGCACCCGACCTGGTCGGTTTCGGCCGCTCCGACAAGCCGGCGCGGCGCGGCGATCACTCCTACGGCAACCAGATTGACTGGATGAACGCCTGGCTGCAGGCCGTCGACCTGCGCGACGTGACGCTGTTCTGCCAGGACTGGGGCTCGCTGACGGCCTGCGCATGGTGGTCGGCGTCATCGGCGTCATCGGCATCAGCTTGACTCGTATCAAGCGCCGCCGTCCGGACCTGGCATAGGCTGCGGTTTTGCGCCGCTCGAGGTCATTGCCATGCCCATTGACGACATGATCGCGTACTTTTCGATGGAGATCGCGCTTGCCGACACCATCCCCACCTACAGTGGCGGCCTCGGTGTGCTGGCAGGCGACACCATCCGCTCGGCCGCCGACGGCGAGTTGCCGATGGTCGCGGTCACGCTGGCGCACCGCAAGGGATACTTCCGCCAGCACCTGGATGCGCAGGGACAACAGACGGAACAAGCCCAGCCCTGGGCGCCGCAAGATCTGCTGGCCGAACTGCCGGCGCGGGTCAGCGTCAGCATCGAGGGCCGCACGGTCGTGTTGCGCGCCTGGCGCTTCGACACCCACGGTGTCGGCGGCGCCGTGGTGCCCGTCTACCTGCTCGACGCCGACCTGACGGAAAACACACCGGACGACCGCGCGCTGACCGACCACCTCTACGGCGGCGACCAGCGATACCGGCTATGCCAGGAGATCATCCTGGGCATCGGCGGCGTGCGCATGCTGCGCGCGCTCGGCGACGAGACCATCCGCCGTTTCCACATGAACGAAGGCCATGCGGCGCTGCTGGTGCTCGAACTGGGCTACGAGGAGATGCAGCGCCGTGGACTGAAACAGGTCGACCGCGAGATCGCGGTCGCGGTCAGGACCTGGTGCGTGTTCACCACCCACACCCCGGTGCCGGCCGGTCACGACCAATTTCCATTGAGCCTGCTGCACCGAGTGCTGACCGACTTCGACCACGCCTATGACAAGAGCGCGGTCGAATTCTGCCTGGACGGTGTGCTGAACATGACCTACCTGGCGCTGGACAACAGCCACTACATCAACGGCGTGGCCAAGCGCCACGGCGAGATCTCGCGCCAGATGTTCGGGCAATACAAGATCGACTCGATCACCAACGGCGTACATGCCGGCTTCTGGATCGCCCCGGCGATCCAGGCGGTGCTGGACCGGCACATCTCCGCCTGGCGCGAGGACAACGCCAGCCTGCGGTATGCGCTGGGCATACCGCGCCATGAATTGTGGTCGGCGCACCAGAGCGCGCGCCAGGAACTGGTGGCCTGGATCAACCAGCGCACTGGCGCCCAGCTGTTCGCCAACACTTTCACGATCGGTTTCGCGCGCCGCTCGACCACCTACAAACGCGCCAACCTGCTGTTCCACGACCTGCAACGACTGCTGGCCCTGCATGCCAGCGCAGGGCCGATCCAGATCGTGTACGCCGGCAAGGCGCATCCGCACGACGGCGGCGGCAAGGACCTGATCCGCCAGATCTTTGCGCATATC
>CAZADK010000847.1:0-1767 GCA_964483855.1 uncultured Rhodoferax sp. | reverse complement strand
GCACAACAAGAAGCTGGTGAACCTGATCGCGGCCGACGGCGCCAAGCTGCTGGGCGCCGACGACGGCAAGAGCCCGATCCTCGTGGCGCCGATCGGCAAGGACTGCACCACGACGGCGATCGAACTCGGCCTCGATCCCAAGCGCACCATCGCCGTCGACCTCACCGGCGACACGGCCAAGCGTATCACGATCATGACCGCGCCCGGCGCTGATGTGGCCGTGCGCGATGCCGCTGTGGCGCTGCTCGCCAAGTCGGGCGCCAAGATCACGGTGATAAAGGACTCGCCCGGCTTCATCGCCCAGCGCATGTGCGCGATGATCGCCAACCTCGGCTGCGAGATGGCGATGATCGGCATCGCCTCGGCCGCCGACGTCGACACCGCGATGACCCTCGGCCTCAACTACCCGCGTGGACCTCTGGCGCTGGCCGACTGGATGGGCGTGAAGGAATGCCACGAGATCCTGGTCCAGATGCAGGCCATCACCGGCGACGATCGCTATAGGCCCAGCCAGTGGCTGCGCCGCCGCGCGATGCTGGGGCTGAGTGCCACGACGGTGGAGTAGGACTGATACACACGAGTGTAGAGACGATTTTCCGGAGCGCGGCATGGCTCAGCTACAGCTTGCCCTTGTGAGTGTGACCAAAGGCGAACGGTACCGCGTTACTGCCGCGGTCAGCGCGGCCATTTCCGATGCGGGTGGCTGGATCGTCGATCACACACAGTTCTCGAATATCGCCATCACCATCCGATTCGCGCTTCCGACACGAGGGCTCGATGACCTGCAGCGCCAGATCGCGGCTGCCGGTGTGCGGCTCGACAGTTCGAGCCTCGCATCTCTTGAGGCGATGGCAGGTGAGCCGTTGGCCGACGGCGAAGAGATCGCGGTGTCGCTCAACGTCACCTTCATCCACAACGAACCCGACCTGCGACAAGTCGTGCCGGCCATTCCCGGTTGATGCAGGTCGCTGTGGCCAAGGCAATACGGCTGGAATGTTTGCACGATTGACGTTTACGTAAAGGTAAACTACCTACCCTTTGCTGGCGGACCAACCGCCGGCGGCCCACAGTCCCCATAAGAAGACTGACCATCGATCGTTGGAGGACGACGCTAGTGACCGCTTTGGCCGCGCATACCACGCCTGAACACGAGATGTTCCGCGACACCTGCCGGCGGTTCTTCGAGAAGGAAGTCATGCCCTTCCACATGAAGTGGGAGGAGGACGGCGTCGTGCCGCGCGAGCTGTGGCGGAAGGCGGGCGAGCAGGGGCTGCTGGGCGTCACCATGCCCGAGGAATATGGCGGCGCCGGGGCCGACTTCCTCTACAGCGCCATCCTGATCGAGGAGCAGGGCCGGGCGCTCGCGTCGGGGCCGGCCTTCTCGCTGCACAACGACATCGTGGTTCCCTATCTGCTCCACTACGGCACCGAGGAGCAGAAGAAGAAGTGGATTCCCAAGGCCTGCTCGGGCGAGATGGTGACGGCCATCGCCATGACCGAGCCGGGCACGGGCTCGGACCTGCAGTCGGTCAAGACCACGGCGGTGATGGACGGCAACCACTGGGTCATCAACGGCTCCAAGACCTTCATCTCCAACGGCCAGCTCGCCGACCTCGTCATCGTGGTCGCCAAGACCGATCCCAAGCTGGGCGCGAAAGGCACGTCGCTGATTGCTGTCGAGACCACGGCCGAGGGTTTCAAGCGCGGCCGCAATCTCGAGAAGATCGGCATGAAGGCGCAGGACACGTCGGAGCTGTTCTTCCAGGT
>CAZADK010000846.1:0-1769 GCA_964483855.1 uncultured Rhodoferax sp. | reverse complement strand
GGGTGTCCAGGGAGACCGGGTGCACCTCAACGATTGACCTCGCCCCCTGGACCGATACCTTGAACCAGCTTAATGCTGCCGTGGTCAATTCTAACAGCTGTCGCGATGGTACCGGAACAGGCCACATCGTTGGAGTCTCATTTGCATGACAGACTTGGTTGACGATAATTCAAACGAGGCTCCGAACGGCGTCAGGATCCAAGCAGTTGGCAAAGCGGTCGTTCCTCCGAACTCCAATTTTGCTGGGTATGTCACCCGGTTTCGCGACCCCTCCGATGCTTTGCGCGTTCAAATACGGTCCTATCCGGACGACGCCTTTGAACTCGGGCGCGACATCATCCTAGTGGACTGTGCCAGGGCGAATGCCTACACGCGTTTGCTTTTGCGACTGGACGGATTGGCTGAGAGGTTGATCGGACATCGCACTGATATCACAAGGCACCTCGGCGTGCAAATTCTTCTTGCGGTTCCAACTCGACAGGACATCGTCAAGATCGATTTCGTCGCCATCATGATGCGCAAGCCGGATGGGGCCTTCGTCATGGTTGCGCCGCTTGAACACAACATCAAGGTCGGCGGTGAAGCAGGTTCACTGCATTCGTGGGTCATTGAGATCGAGAGCGCGGCGCTCCACCGCGAGTGCGAGTACCTTCTGGTGGTGCAAGTTGGTGCAGGCATCCAACCCGTGGCTGTCGGCCGTGCGACTGTGGTGATCGATCCAGATTTCAGAACCGGCAGGGTGGCGGTCCCGGTGTGGGAACGCCAGCCGTTGGAATTGGGCGTCAGCGCCTTCCTCGCCTTCGGTGCTGACGGCCCTTCAGCCAGCGGACGATCGGCCACCAGGCTGACGCTTAACCAAGACGGAAGCTTTGAGCTTTTCCATCGGATCGACGCTTGCAGCGGCAACCCGGAGTATAGCTTCGCCCTTGCGTTGGATACTGTGCCGGGCCTTGCTGAATGCACGACGCTTGAAATTGAGGCAATGCTCACGGCCATGATCTCAGGCGGGCGAGCCACCGCGCTTGAGCTGACTTTCGCGGCGGATCAGATGCATGGCTTGCCAGCAACAGCTTCGTCTTCCGCCAGCATCAGGCTGGAACAAAAGACCTTCAGTCAGGCCGTTGCCGCATTTGTGCCGCGGCAGGTCGATGCACGAAATGGACGGCTGCTCGTGGTGAGTATTGCCAAAATGGGCAATGCGGAACCAACCGAATTGAGAATAAAGCTGCGACAGTCCGTCGCGAATCCTGATGTAGTCCAGGTGCGTCGGCTGCCTCCTCCCACTACGCAAGTCTCACGGCCCGCGCCCGCGCTGTTTGACGTCGGACACTACCTCTCAAGGCTAGAGTTTGAAGCCGAGCTCGATGGCTTCGCAGCGAAAGATCTTCACGATTTCGCTTGGTCTCATTACGTGCGGCACGGCTCATATTGTTACGCGCCAAACCGGTTCTTTGATCCAGCCCGCTATATGGACGGCATGACCGCGATGAGTGACGCGGTTCTGGGCAACGACGGCGCGGACCTGACGCCGCTTGAACTTTACCTTGTGCGCACGCCACGCGCCAACCCACACCCGATGATTTGCGAGGCTTATGTCGCTCAGCAGTCGCTGGCGCTCGACTTGGAAGACGCCCGCGAAGCCTCTGCACTGGAGTTGCTGTCGACCCGCCATAACTTCCGCATCAACCCACACCCGCTTTTTCGAACGGCTGAGGTTGCGGCTGCGCTTGGTATCGCGGACGGTAGTGTCTCGGTTTTGGCGGTGATGG
>CAZADK010000845.1:0-1769 GCA_964483855.1 uncultured Rhodoferax sp. | reverse complement strand
CGTGGCGGCCGGTCAGCAGATAGCCTTCGAGCCAGCCTTCGCACTGGTGTTCGCTGAGCATTTCCATGACGCGGCCGCTGGGCGCCAGGAACTCATCGCCCGGCTCGGTGGCCGCGTCCCACTGTCGCTCGGTGACCTCGAACAGCGCTGCCAGCCCGTTGGACAGTGTCTCGTCGGGGCCGAAAATACGGAAGTTGCGCTGCGCCTCGTTCCACTTCGCCACGTCGCGCAGAAAGGGGCCGAGCACTCTGGTGTCGCCAATGCCGGGAGCGCCGGGCGCCGGCACCTCGCAGGCGTAGTCGCGGAAATCGGGCAGGTGCAGATCGCGCAGCAGCAGGCCGCCATTGGCATGCGGATTGGCGCCCATGCGCCGCGCGCCAACGGGTGCCAGTTCGGCCAGTGCCGAGATCAGCCGTCCCTGCGCGTCGAACAGTTCCTCGGCCCGGTAGCTTTTCAGCCAGTCGTCGAGCAAGGCCAGATGGCCCGGGTGCTTGGCAAGGTCCTTGATCGGCACCTGATGGGCGCGGAAGCTGCCTTCGATCTGCAGGCCGTCGACCACTTTCGGCCCGGTCCAGCCCTTGGGCGAATCCAATACGATCATCGGCCAGCGCGGGCGCAGCGCCTTGCCCGTGGCGCGGGAATCACGCTGGGCCTTGTGGATCTGCTCGACCGCCGTATCCAGCGCCGTGGCCATGGCTTCGTGCATGAGGGCCGGATCGTCGCCGGCGACGAATAGCGGCGTCCAGCCATAGCCGCGCAGCAGTTGCTCCAGTTCCTCACGGGTGATGCGCGCGAGCACGGTCGGGTTGGCGATCTTGTACCCGTTCAAATGCAGGATCGGCAGCACCGCGCCATCGGTCACCGGATCGAGAAACTTGTTGGAATGCCAGGCGGTGGCCAGCGGCCCGGTCTCGGCCTCGCCATCGCCGACCACACAGGCAACAATCAGCTCAGGGTTGTCGAACACCGCGCCAAAGGCATGGCTGAGCGAATAGCCGAGTTCGCCGCCTTCATGGATCGAGCCCGGGCACTCGGGCGATGCGTGGCTGGGGATGCCGCCGGGAAAGGAGAACTGACGGAACAGCTTCTGCAGGCCGGCCTCGTCCTGACTGATATCGGGATAGACCTCGCTGTAGCTGCCTTCGAGGTAGGTGTTTCCGACCACCGCCGGCCCGCCGTGGCCGGGGCCCGAGACGTAGATCATGTCCAGGTCGTATTTTTTGATGATCCGATTCAGGTGCACATAGATGAAGTTCTGCCCCGGCGTCGTGCCCCAATGCCCGAGCAGCATGTGCTTGATATCGGACAGCGCCAGCGGGCGCCGCAGCAGTGGGTTGTCGTAGAGGTAGATCTGGCCTACCGACAGATAGTTCGCGGCACGCCAATAAGCGTCCATGCGGGCCAGCAGCTCGGGTGTCAGGGTTTTGTCGCGCGTAGACATGGTGTTCCTCTGTTCAATTGCCGAGGCTGGTGCGCAGATGCGGCAGTTTCACCGAGCGTCGTCCGCGTACTGCACTGCACGATGTCTGGGCAAGCTGGGCGGACAAATCAGAAGTGGTGGTCTGGCTGGTGAACACGGCGTATACGGCACTGTTATCTTAGAAACCTCAGTTGGACGGGGTAGAGTGTGCGGTTATGGTGGTGCCGGGCATAAGCGCCATAGTTGTTCTATTCCAACGAGTTGCAACGCAGCCATGTCCCCCCAGAACGCCAAAACCGTGCAATCTGCCCGGTAGCGGACTCACCCAATGGGTGAACTGATCGAAGTT
>CAZADK010000844.1:0-1773 GCA_964483855.1 uncultured Rhodoferax sp. | reverse complement strand
GTGGTGTTGCCATCGACCCATCTGCCGCTGATCGCCACCGACCTGTACCAAGTGCTCGACACCTCCGACCTGCCCGATGGTGTCGTCAACATCGTCACCGACGCCGACAAGACGCTGGCATCGGTGCTGGCCGACCATGCCGACGTCGATGCGGTGTGGCGCCACGACGGCGATGCAGCGGGTTGCGCGGAGGTCGAGAAACGCTCGGCCGGCAATCTCAAGCGCACCTGGGTCAGTGGTGACCGTGGCCGCGACTGGGCCAGGCCCGGCCAGGGCCGGAGCCTGGAGTTCCTGCGCCAGGCCAGCCAGGTGAAGAACGTATGGGTGCCTTACGGCGTGTGATGGGTGGCGGGCTCAGGCCCGGCCTTGCGCGAGCGCCTGATAGGCGCGTTCGACGTTGACCACCACCTTGATCTTCTCGGCGTTGACCGGGGTGCGGATCGCATAGCGTGATTCGCGCGCATCCCGGTGCAGGTACTGCAGCAGCGGCATGCCGCCCGGATTGACAACGCTGACCACATGGGCATCGTGCGCCCGTGGCCCGCGCTTGACCACCACCGCCCGTTCGCCATTGACCAGCTGCACATAGGTGCCCGGGGGATAGAACCCCACCGTGGTGGCCACGGCCGAAGCCAGCACCGGCGCCACGCCGGAGGCGTTGAGCACCATCGAGCGGGCTGCGCCCAACGGCGACATCGCCAGCCGGGTCTTGCGTGCCGCCATCTTGGCGACAAACACGTCGGCGACCCGCAACAGGTGACGCTGCTGCAGGTTCTCCGGCAAGCCTGGCGCGGCATCGGGCTCATGGTGCCAGCGCACGATATCCAGCGCGTGGGTGTCCACCAGACCGATCCCGGTCAGCGTTTCCACGCCAAGGGAGGCATGGTCGCGGATCAGCTGGCGCTGCGATTCGCTGGGCATGGCGTTTTGCGTGGCCAGCCGGTCCTGGGCCCGCGCCATGCCGACGTTCATGGTCAGCGCGGCGCGAAACAGGGAGGCGCGCTGCGCTGCGCCCATGCCGACCTTGACCGCCGTGAGTTCACACACGACGGCCGACAACAGTGCGTGCGTGGCGCAATACCCGAGCAACGGGTCCGACAAGGCCTGGAACAAAACGAACAGGCTCGCATCGGGTTCGCGTGTCAGCAGATCCAGCGCATGGTGGCGCAGGCGCTCGAGGCGGTCCGCGCCCTGCTCGGCCTGCTGCGCCTGGTACAACAGGCCTTGCAGACGGTCGCGCAGCACCATCCAGCCGCCCGACATGTCATCCTCCTGCGCGAGGAAGTCGGACTCCGGTATCTCGCCGGGCATCGTCAGGCGCGAGATTTCGTCTGCGCTGCTGCCATCGCGCAGCATCTCGTGCAGCATGCGCTCGTAGCCGCGTGTCCAGGCCAGCGCGTCGCCCTCGGTGATCAATGCCTCGTGCGCCGCGAGCATTTCGCGGTGCTGCTCGGACTGCAGGTTATGGCCCCGGCGCAGCAGCAACTTGCCGGTCTTGTCCCAGAGGTCGACCGGAATCGTCTTGCCGATTTCCAGCAGGTCGATAGGAACGGGCACATATTGCATCGGGACGTGGCACGTGGGTCGGGGGTGTACTACATGCGATCATATTTCAACTGCGCGGCGACACCGCACCGCAAGGGGGCGCGACACCATCGCCATCTCCGCGGCGCCGTCGCTCAGGGCGCGCGGCGGCAACTTCAGCGCGTCGAGCTTATCCCTGTATTGCGGCAACAGGTTCTCGATCGCAACTTGCCGGATGCCGGTGAACGG
>CAZADK010000843.1:0-1778 GCA_964483855.1 uncultured Rhodoferax sp. | reverse complement strand
GTTGGTGGAGAGGAGGAGGATCGAACTCCCGACCTCTGCATTGCGAACGCAGCGCTCTCCCAGCTGAGCTACCCCCCCAACCTGCGTTCGATTCTAGTCACCTTGGCACACAGATGGCAACGAGATTGCGGCTCGGTTCGACCGGCCGATCGAGGCAATCGCCGGCTTTCTTGTGGCTCATGGCGAGCTGCCCAGGGCCATAGTCCGTTCGGGCTATGGCCGCTTGCGGAGCAATCGCCCAGAATGTTTCTGGTGTAAACGCGTGTAATTGCGTGGTCAAACAGACAGACAAGCGCGCTTATCGGTGTCATGCATTGCGGCTGTCGATATGGCGCTTTGACGGACAAACGGGCGCGCGTGCTAGGCAACTGAGTTGGCGCAAGGAGCGCATTCCAGGCAGTAGTCAGGTGCAATCCTGATCCGGTTTTTGGGGCGCGGCCAGTGCGCCCGTACTTCAAAGGCAACATGGGCATGCAACCGACAAAAGCTTCGAGCCAGTTTCGATTTCTGGATCTGCTGGGTCGCAAGCGCGCGGCCTTCCAGAAGTCTTCCTCGTCCAAACCCCCATCGCGGCGCAAGCTGTTGTTCGAGGCGCTTGAACCCCGGCTGCTGCTGTCTTCGTCATTGCCTGGCGCCGATGCTGTTGCCAACCTGATCGTCAACCGACTGCATGACGACGCCACCGCGTCGCTGGTGGCATCCGGGCTGGACCGCTCGGTGCCTCGCATCGTCGGCCTGCAGGGCGGCGACAACGCGCTCATCGGGGCCCAGGGCGACAACCATTGGCTGATCTCGGGCCACGACGAGGTGGAACTCAACGGGCAGCGTTTCGACGACATCCAGTATCTTGTTGGCTCCGAGAACAGCGAAGACACCTTCGTGCTGGCCATCGGCGGCAGTCTGTCCGGTGGCATGCACGGCGGGCCGGGTGGATACGACACACTGATCATCGAAGGCGGGCAGTTCACCGATGTCGGTTACCGCCCCACCGGTCCGGATTCGGGAGCAGTGCTGCTCGACGGCAACGCGCTGCGTTATGCCGGCCTGGAGCCGGTGGACGACCTGTCCGCCGCAACCAACAAGACTTTCAACGCGGCGACGCCCGGCGACGACCAGATCCTGATTGCCGACGATGCTTCAGCGGGAGTGATCGCCATCACCAGCCTCACCGCAGGCTTCGAGTCCCATCGCATCCAGGAACCGACGCGCCTGCTGACGATCCTGGCCGGCGGCGGTGCCGACACCCTGCGTTTTGACCTGCTGAGCTTTGACACCTCGATCACGCTCGATGGCGGCGCGGGTATCGACACCGTCGACCTGAGCATGCGTGCCAGCGGGCTGACCGTAATCCGTTTCTCCGATGGCAGCGCAGCCTTGTCCGACGGCACACATTTCGTGCGCGTGCTCAATGTCGAGAACTTCGTCGGTGCCGCGGCGACCATCATCGCGCAGGGCATACCGACCTGGCGCGCCGAGGGTCCGGGCCCGGTCACCGGAGGCCAGACCACCGGCATACAGGTCGATGGCGCTCCCGATCTGCTGGTCGACCCGGCCAACCCCACGGAGAACCCGGTCGTTGGCGCAGTGCGAGTGGTTTTGCCCCATCCCACGAACGCCAACATTGCCTATGCGGCAACGGTCAATGGTGGCATCTGGAAGACCGAGAACGCGCAGTCGACGTCGCCCGAGTGGCGCCCGCTGACCGACGCCTTGCGCACCACCTCGTTCGGCGCGCTGGTGTTCGACCCGGCAGATGCCACATTCAACACCCTGTATGC
>CAZADK010000842.1:0-1782 GCA_964483855.1 uncultured Rhodoferax sp. | reverse complement strand
TGGACGCCGACTGCGCGCACGTGGTGATGCCCGACCTGGTGTGGACCGGTGGCCTTAGCGAGGCCTTGAAGATCGCCGCCATGGCCGATACGCACCATTTGTCGATTGCCCCGCACGACTGCACCGGGCCGGTCAACCTGTTCGCATGCCTGCACCTGTGCGCGGCGATTCCCAACGCCATGGTCATGGAAACCGTGCGCGGCTTTTGCCAGGGCTACTACCGCGAAGTCACGACGCCCGACATTGCGCTCCAGGACGGGCGGGCCGTGCTGGACCGCTTTGGCCCGGGCCTGGGAGTGTCGCTGCGCGACGAATTTCTGGCGCGATCCCACCTGCAATGGCGCCTGTCTGCCGCCTGACCCGGAACACCACACATGAAGATCACCCGAATCGAAACGGCCACCACCAGCGCCGGCTGGAAGAACTGGCTGCTGCTCAAGGTGCACACCGATACCGGCATCCACGGCGTCGGGGAGGGCACGCTCAACGGCTTCATCAAGACCACCGAGGCGGCCGTGCACGAGCTCGAGCACCTGGCACTGGGGCGGGACCCGCGCCAGGTCAATCAGTTGTCCAGACACCTCATGGACAGCGTGTCGCTGGACGGTGGCCATATCCATCGGACGGCTGTGGCGGCGATCGAGGTCGCATGCTGGGACATCCTGGGCAAGTCGCTGGGTGTACCGATCCACCAGTTGCTGGGGGGCCGGGTGCGCGATACGGTCGCTGCCTACGCGAACGGCTGGTACCGCACCGAGCGCACGCCGGAGCACTTCGTGGCGGCAGCCGAGGGCGTGGTGGCCAAGGGGTTCAACGCGCTCAAGCTGGACCCGTTCGGCACGGCCCAGGGATTCATCGAAGACGACGAGTTGCAGTTGGCCTACGACATCCTGGCGGCATTGCGCCAACGCTTTGGCCCGAAATTGCGCATCCTGATCGACGTGCACGCGCGTTTCACCGAGGCGGAGTCCCTGCGCGCCGCACGCAAGCTGGCGCCGCTGGATCTCTACTGGTGGGAGGAACCCACGACGCGCGAGCGCGAGCAACCCGCCAATGCCGTGGGATTGCAATGCCCGATCCGCGTGGCCACCGGCGAGATGTACGACACCATCGGCCAGTTCTACACGCTGGCGACGGGGGGCGGCGTCAACATCTTCCAACCCGAGCCGATGTCGCTCGGTGGCATCACGAACACACTGGCGGTGGCGAACCTCGCGCTGGCGCACGGCAGCTGGATCGCGCCGCACCAGAGTGGCGGGCCGGTGGCCACGGCCGTCTGCCTGCAATTGGCGGCCTGCGTGCCGAACTTCCTGATCCAGGAACATTTCGACGCCTTCAACGAGCCCTGGGTGCGCAATCTGGTGAATTGGCATCCCGAGATCAACCCGGACAACGGCCACCTGTCCCTGCCTGATGCGCCTGGCCTTGGGCTGGACATCGACTTTGATGTGGCGCGCGCCCATCCCTACGATCCCAAGGCCTATCTCAACATTTACCAGGATGGCTGGGAGAAGCGGCTGGGCCAGCCAGCGGACAGAGCTCTGCTGCCGTGACCGCACAAGCTGGCGAATCGCGTTCGCTACCGCGCCGGCCGCCCCTGAAGTTTTCCGCGGATTTGACAGGGACAGATAGAACTGCAGGCAAATAGAGGGCGAGACGATCGGCGACGCGATCAGGTCTCTTTGGTTCAACTCTTCACTGATTGAATCGCGCCAGGCGACGGTGTAGCCAATACCGTCGCGGACAAGTTGCTGGAGCGCAGGAAAGGTCGACTGAGCGTTG
>CAZADK010000841.1:0-1785 GCA_964483855.1 uncultured Rhodoferax sp. | reverse complement strand
ACCCCTGGTACACCCGCAAGCACCCGGTGCTCCGGGTCTGATCCCGTGGTTGGTGCCGGCGGGCCAGTGCCTGCGCGTTGATAGTCCAGCCCGGCAGCGACAATCAGCACCATGGCCAAAGATCTGCGTGCCCAGGCGCGCGACCTCCTGTTGTGTTGCGACCCTGGCGCCAAGGCGGCGGGCACCCGGCGGCTCGCACCGGGCGCACCCCTCGATACCGGCGCCGTGATGACTGAACCGGCAGCTATTCCCGGTCGCCCGGAGCACCCGGCCCTGGTGCCGTTCAATGCCCTGGCGCGGCGCTCGGTCGCCACCACGCAGGGCCGCGCGGTACTGCTGCATGCACTGGCGCATATCGAGTTCAACGCGATCAACCTGGCGCTGGACATCGTGTGGCGTTTTGCTGGACTGCCCGAGGCGTTCTACCGCCAGTGGATCACCGTGGCGCGCGAGGAGGCACTGCATTTCGAGCTGCTGCGCGCGCACCTGCAGACGCAGGGCCACGACTATGGCGACTTCCCGGCACACACCGGTCGGTGGGAGATGGCGGAAAAAACCCGCCATGACCCGCTGGCGCGACTGGCGCTGGTGCCGCGCACGCTGGAGGCACGCGGCCTGGACGCATCCCCGCCGATGAAGGCCCGTCTGCTGGCAGCTGGCGACACCGCGGCCGCCAGCATCCTGGACATCATCCTGCGCGACGAAATCGGCCATGTGGCGGTGGGCAACCACTGGTACCGCCACCTGTGCACGCAGCGCGGCCTGGACCCGATTGCCACCTATGCCACGCTGGCGCGTGCGCTTGGCGCGCCCCGCTTGCGCGGCCCATTCAACCTGCCAGCCCGGCGCGCTGCCGGTTTCGACGACACTGAACTGGCATTGCTGCAACAGGATGCGCCGGCATGACGACACCGCGCCCGAACCGGGACAGATCCGTAGCGGCACTGGCCAACGGCTCCCTAGAATGACCCGAACCACTCCCGTATTGCCATGACCGACATCTCCGAGGCCAACACCGAGCCGCAACCACTGCAACCCGACACGGCAATGGCCAGCGGGCCGGCCATTGCGCGCCAGGCCATCGTGAACGATGCGGGCGAGGTGTTCGGTTATGAACTGTTCGACCGCAGCCGGCCATCACAGACCCACGACGCCGCCAGTGACGCACAACTTCTGTTCAATGCGCTCTCGCACGTCGATAACGGCGCGCTGATCGACAACCGCACCTTGTTCGTCAACTGCGCGCTCGACAGCCTGGCCAGCGGGCACCTCGAACTGGTACACCCCGAGCGCATCGTGCTGGAAATTCCGCCGGTGCCGGGCCATGCCGCCGCCGAGATCGAACGGCGCCAGAACGGCCTGGCCGATGCGCGCAAACGTGGCTTTCGGCTCGCTTTCAGCCACACCGTGCTCACGGCAGCCTACCTGCCCTGGTTGCCGCTGGCGAACTTCATCAAGTTCGACCTGCGGCTGCTCAAGCCCGAACTGGTCGAACCCACGGTGCGGCTGGCGCAGAAAAAGACCAGCGCCCAGCTGATCATGGAAAAAGTCGAGACCGCCGAGCAGCACCAGCAGGCCAAGGACCTCGGGGTGCTGCTGTTCCAGGGTTACTGGTTCGCGCGGCCGTCGCTGGTGACCGGCCAGACCATCCGGCCGTCGCAGGCGGTCATCATCCAGTTGATCAACCTGGTGCGCCAGCAAGCCTCCACGGCGGAGATCGAAGCCGTGCTCAAGCATGACGCCAGCCTGTCGTTCAACCTGCTGCGTTTCATCAACTCGTCGGGT
>CAZADK010000840.1:0-1787 GCA_964483855.1 uncultured Rhodoferax sp. | reverse complement strand
CGGCACCATCGCCAGCCTGATCGAATACCGCAGCCGCGTCGAATCGCTGCTCGAGAAGGTCGGCAGCCGCAAGATCGACACCGCCTACGGCAGCTTCACCGCCCACGCATTCCGCGACAAGGCGGGACACGGCGTGCACCTGGCGCTGGTGCGTGGCCAATGGCAGGGTGACGACGTCGTCCCGGTGCGCGTGCACGAGCCGCTGTCGGTGCTCGACGCGCTCGAGGTCAACCGTACCATGCATTCCTGGAGCCTGGACGCCTGCCTGGCGCGCATGGCGCAACTCGACAAAGGTGTCGTGGTGCTGCTCAACTGCGGCGAGAGCGCGGACCAGCTGCTGGCGCAGTTCGAGGGCACGGCCCGCGCCAGCCATGGGCCAGAACGCGGCCGCATGGATCTGCGCACCTACGGCATCGGCGCGCAGATCCTGCGCGAGTGCGGCGTACACAAGATGGAGCTGATGGGCAATCCGCGCCGCCTGCCAAGCATGGCGGGTTACGGGCTCGAGATCACCGGCTACATCACCCACTGACCCACGGCAAACCAGGGAACACGATCGACATGTTTGGCGCAGACAAGGGAAAACTGGAGTCCTCCGACAAGCGGCTCAACGGCAGCAAGCTGCACATCGGCATCGTGCAGGCGCGTTTCAACGAAACCGTCACCGATGCACTGGCCCGGGCCTGCGAGGATGAATTGCGGGCGCTCGGTGTCGCGGACGACAACATGGTGCGGGTCCAGGTGCCCGGCGCACTTGAGGTGCCGGTCGCCTTGCAGGCGCTGGCCGAAACCACGCGTTACGATGCGCTGATCGCGCTGGGCTGCATCATCCGCGGCGAGACCTACCACTTCGAGCTGGTCGCCCATGAGTCAGGCGCCGGCGTCAGCCGCATCGCGCTGGACTACCAGCTGCCGGTGGCCAATGCGATCCTGACGACCGAGAACATGGAACAGGCGATTGCCCGCCAGACCGACAAGGGCCGCGACGCCGCACGGGTTGCGGTCGAGATGGCCAACCTGATGGAAGATATCGGATGAACGACGACACGATCGTGCCGGCGGGTGGGCGTCCCCCGCGGCAAAGCCGCACCGGAGTGACGAGCACCGGAGCGCGCAAGGCCGGCAGCAAATCGGCGCGCAGCCGCGCGCGCGAGTTCGCGTTGCAGGGCCTGTACCAGCACCTGATCGGGCGCAACACGCTGGACGACATCGACGTTTTCACGCGCGACCTGGCCGGCTTCAACAAGTGCGACCGGATGCATTTCGACGCCCTGCTGCGTGGCATCGTGGCTGACGCCGCGGCGCTCGACACACTGATCCTGCCATTGCTCGACCGCCCCATGACGGGGATCTCGCCCGTCGAGCGCGCGACGATGTGGATCGGTGTCTACGAGTTGCAACACTGCCCGGATGTGCCTTGGCGGGTGGTGCTCAACGAGTGCATCGAGCTGGCCAAGGAGTTTGGCGGCACCGACGGCCACAAGTATGTCAACGCGGTGCTCAACGGCATCGCGCCCACCCTGCGCCCGGCGGAGGTCGCCTCCGACCGGAGCCGCAAACCCGCCAGCTGATGGATCAGCCACTGCGCATCTCCAGCCGGGCCCGGCGTGTCGAGCCGTTCTATGTGCTGGAAATGGCCAAGGCCGCGGCGCAGATCGGCCAGTGCGCTGCCGCCTCGGAGCGGCCGATGGTCTACCTGAACATCGGCGAACCCGACTTCACGGCGCCGCCACGGGTGCAGCAGGCCGCCGAACGGGCGATCCGCGACGGCCGCACCCAGTACACGC
>CAZADK010000839.1:0-1790 GCA_964483855.1 uncultured Rhodoferax sp. | reverse complement strand
CGCCAGCGCTGGCCTCGAGGTACACCTGTACGACGCCATGCCATCGGTGGGCCGCAAGTTCCTGCTGGCAGGCAGGGGCGGATTGAACCTGACGCATTCGGAGCCGGCAGCTGCGTTCGAGAGGCGTTTTGGTGCGCGCCAGCGCGAAGTCGCGCGCTGGCTGCGCTTGTTTGGCGCGCAGCAGTTGCGCGAGTGGGCCCGGGCCCTGGGCATCGACACCTTCGTCGGCAGTTCGGGGCGGGTGTTCCCGGTCGACATGAAGGCTGCGCCGTTGTTGCGGGCCTGGTTGCATCGCCTGCGCCATCCCGCGCGGGGCCTTCCGGTGCAACTGCACATGCGGCATCGCTGGACGGGTTGGGGCGCTGCCGGGCAGGGTGGTGCGGCGGCGCTGCGATTCGACACGCCCGATGGGCCGCGCCTGGTGCATGCCGATGTGGCGGTGCTGGCGCTCGGCGGCGCGAGTTGGCCGCACCTGGGCTCAGATGGCGCTTGGGCCCAGACGCTGCAAGCGCGTGGCGTGCCGGTGGCGCCTTTGCTGCCGAGCAATTGCGGGTTCGACGTCGAGGGAGGATGGAGTGCACACTTTGCGCAGCGTTACGCGGGCCAGCCGCTCAAGTCGGTGGTTTTGCATGTGCCAGACGGTCCCGTCGGGCCGGCGTTCGAGCGCAAGGGCGAGTTCGTTGCCACCGCCACCGGTATCGAGGGCAGCCTGGTCTATGCAGCCAGCGCCCTGCTGCGCGACACGATTGCGGCCCAGGGGCGTGCCGCGCTGCATGTGGACCTGCTGCCGGATTTCACCCTGGAGCGGGTGCTGCAACAGGTTGCCCATCCGCGCGGCGCACGCTCCTTGTCCGGCCACCTCAAGAGCAGGCTCGGTATCGATGGCATCAAGGCCGGGCTGCTGTACGAGGTGCTGGGGCGCGAACACCTTGCCGATCCGGTACGCGTGGCGCACACACTCAAGGCCTTGCCACTGCACCTGCATGCGCCAAGGCCAGTGGCCGAGGCGATCAGCAGCGCCGGCGGCGTGGCGTTCGACGGACTGGATGAGGGGCTGATGTTGCGCGCCTGCCCCGGCGTCTTCTGTGCCGGCGAAATGCTCGATTGGGAGGCGCCAACCGGCGGTTATCTGCTCACCGCAGCGATGGCAAGCGGCCGGATCGCGGCCGAAGGCGCATTGGATTTCCTGGGGATCGGGCGCTGAGCCGGCACCGCCGCAGCCGTCTGCGTTGTGGGGCCGATACGACTTCGGGTACATCTTGCGGGTGGCCAGTGGCAGGCTTGCCGATAGAATCCTCCTCGGGAGTCAAGATCAAAAATCCTAGCCCGCAATCCGAACCATGGACCACGACAACACGATTCCTTCCCAACTGGGCCCGGCCAGCACCATCCCCGCAGCGTTGACTGCCGTCGCGCTGTCCGATCCGGCCGAGCCCGAGAGTTCAGGTATCGGCGGCTTGATGTTCAAGTTGCTGCTGCTGGCCGTCACGGTCGGCCTGGCCTTGTATTTCATGCGGTAGTCGCGGCTGCGCCGCGTGCGACGCCAACAGGTCCTGGCGCGCTTCACGTATCGTGATGGTGTAGGGTGACGAGCCTTGACCCCGGCACTGGTTCTGCAGTTAGGGCTGCTTGGTTCCCCACCTGACCCGTTTGGCCGCTTCTCCATGCGGGAAGGCCCGTCACGAACGATTGTACGGCCTGCATCGTCAGCCCCGTGATCGGCATGATGGATGGCCGCGCACGAGGAAACGCCGGGCCGCCCCAAGTTTCCTCGCACCCCCTCGGGGGGC
>CAZADK010000838.1:0-1791 GCA_964483855.1 uncultured Rhodoferax sp. | reverse complement strand
CCTTCGGCCTGCGGCCTGCGGTGCGAGCGCCTTGGGAGCGGCCCAGCGGCGCTCATGCCTGCCTCCTGCGGCGCAACACCAGGTGTTCCAGGCCTGCCACGGCGGCGGTCAGCACCAGGCCGAGCACGGCCGACATCACCAGGGCCGACCAGATCTGGATGGTTTGTCCGTAATACGAGCCGGTCAGCAGGCGCGCGCCCAGGCCGGCCTGGGCACCGGTCGGCAACTCGGCCACCATGGCGCCGACCAGGCCAGCCGCGACACCGACGCGCAGCGCCGGAAACAGGAACGGCAGGGAGGCCGGCAGGCGCAACATCCACAACGCCTGCCACGGAGTGGCAGCGTAGGTGTGCAGCATCTCGGTTTCGATCACCTGCGGCGAACGCAGGCCCTGCACCATGGCCACGGTGACCGGGAAGAAACACAGGTACATCGCGATCACCGCCTTGGGCGCGACGCCGCTCAATCCGATCGAGCCCAGAATGACCAGCACGATCGGTGCGATGGCGAGCACCGGCACCGATTGCGAGGCCACGATCCAGGGCAGCAGCGCGCGGTCCAGCGTGCGCGAATGCACGATGGCGATCGACAGCAGCAGGCCGAGCGCCGTACCCATGACAAATCCGACCAGCGTCGACTCGGCTGTGACGGCCGTGTGGAGCAACAGGTTGCGCGGCGAGCGCAAAGGCCAGCCGGTGATGCTGCCCCACAGGTCCAGCGCCACCTGGTGCGGCGCCGGCAACACCGGGCGTTCCATCGACCAGGTCGTGGCCACCAGGTCGCTCCAGTTCCATGGCGTGTCGGCCAGGTCGCGTTCGATCGCACCCTGGGCATTGAGTGCGACCGCCAGGCCGTACCAGACCAGCATGATCAGCGCCAGCACGACCATGATCGGCACGCCCTGATGCGCCAGCGACGCGGCCAGGTTGGCAGGCTTATTCGTCGTGACCATGGGTCAGCGCTTCACGCACCGCGTGCGCAACGTTGACGAATTCGCTCGAGTCGCGCATGTCCAGCGTGCGCTCGTCGGGCAGTGGTGACGCGATGACCTTGACGATACGCCCGGGTCGCGGCGACATCACCACGATGCGGCTCGACAGGTAGACCGCCTCGGCGATCGAGTGGGTCACGAACACAACGGTGCGCCGTTCACGCTGCCACAGCTGCTGCAGCTGCTCGTTGAGTCGGTCGCGGGTGATCTCGTCCAAGGCGCCGAACGGCTCGTCCATCATCAGGATGCGCGGCTCGAACGACAAGGCGCGGGCGATCGACACCCGCTGCTGCATGCCGCCCGAGAGTTGCCACGGGTACTTGGTTTCGAATCCGATCAAGCCGACCCGTTGCAGCTGCTCGCGCGCGATCGATTCGCATTCGGCGCCGCTGCGGCCATGGATCTGCAGCGGCAGCTTGACATTGCCCAGCACGTTGCGCCAGGGGAACAGTCCCGGCGCCTGGAACACGTATCCATAAGCGCGCGCCAGCCGCGCCTCCCGCGGCGACACTCCATTGACCAGCGCGCTGCCCGCGGTGATGTGCTCCAGATCGGCAATCACGCGCAGCAAGGTCGTCTTGCCACAACCCGAGGGACCGATCAGGGACACGAATTCGCCCGGCTCGATGGACAGGTCGACGTGACTGAGTGCATGCACCGGAGCGTCGCTGTGCGGGTTGTAGACCAGCGACGCGTTGCGCACATCGACGGCCAGAGGTGCCGATCGGGTTTCAGGGGAGGCCACGGTCATCCAGTTCTCTTTGTCGTTCTCAAGATGTGCCCGCGCATGCTCCGGCGCG
>CAZADK010000837.1:0-1792 GCA_964483855.1 uncultured Rhodoferax sp. | reverse complement strand
CGGCATAGCTGCTCCAGCCGCTGGCGCTCGTCGGCGTCGCAGCGCACCGCGGTTTACCCGTGGTCGAATCAGTTTTGGGCCAGGGCGCAGGGTCTGGGATTGCTCAGCTTGCGCTCGGCGTTGACGCAATGTTCGTGTCGGGCACCCTAAGTCGGTCGAGATGCGGCAGGAAACGACAGAATATGGCGTTTGAAAATCCTTATTCACACGCATGGCGTTCGGCACCGGGCTGCGACGGACATCGCGAATTCTGATGTTCCAGTGAAAGTCGGGATGGCGCTGACCGCTCACAAGACTGTCACAATGTTCATGCGGTACGTGCACACGTAGGACGCTCCGATACACAACGCGGCCGACCTGGTGGCGGCCCGGCGCAAAGGCATGGTGGAGGAGGGGCGTATCCCCGCTGGGGCTGTTGTTTTGCCTCAATGCGGCCTTGAGATCGAAATGCCAGCGGCTGGTACAGCGTCTCTGACGACTGCGGTCGCCTATCGTCCTTTTCACCATCGGTGAACAGAAGGCCGCGCGATTCCTCCTGGCTCGAAGCGCGCGGAAGCCTCGGGGCAAGGAAAGGGAGCCTCAAATGCTATCGTTCATCGCGCCATAAACCTTGGAAATGCATCCCTCAAGCCCCTTTCTTGAGCATCCCCGGTCGGATTGAAAAATATATATCCGGACGGGCATAATTCATGACTGAAAAGCGACGACCCTTATTTTGGGAGGGCTCCTCGAAGAAAGATTTCAAGGAGTTCCCGGTTCCAGCCCAGAAGGACATGGGTGTGGCACTGTTCGTGGTCCAGTTGGGACGGACGCCGGATTCCTCGAAACCATGGAAGGGGCTGGGGTCAGGGGTGTACGAACTGGCGGAGGACCACCGGGGTGACACCTTTCGTGCGGTCTACACGGTGCGGGTGGGTGATGCGGTACACGTACTGCATGCATTTCAGAAGAAGTCCAAGTCCGGCATCGCGACGCCGCAGCCGGACGTGGAATTGGTTGAGAAGCGATTGAAGGCCGTTCTTGCCCGGTACGGGCTTAGTGGGAGATGATGATGCAAAGCAATGACAGCCAGGGCGGCACGGCCAATGTGCTGGCCGATCTCGGGTTCGAGGACGCGGAAGAGTTGTCGGCGAAAGCCGTGCTCGCCGTCAAGCTGAACGAACTGATCGAGAAGCGGGGATTAAGCCAGACCGAGGCAGCGGGTATCACCGGCATGACGCAACCCAAGGTGTCGCAGGTGCGCCGCTACAAGCTTCAAAATATCTCGCTCGAACGTCTGATGCAGGCCCTCGTCTCGCTCGATCAGCAGGTGGAGATCGTCGTTCGTCCCGCACGCCGCGCACATCGTGCTGGCATCACGGTGGCGGCCTGATGAGCCGGTGCAAACAGACGCTGGGCGTGCGATGAAATTCGCCTACCAAGACCTAAGTGCTGGACAGTTCGAGAACTTGATTGTGTTCTTGTGCCAGCATCTGCTCGGCATATCCGTGCAGGGCTTTGCCAAGGGGCCTGACGGCGGCCGTGACGCGAAATTTGTCGGAACTGCCGAACTGCATCCAAGCAAGGCTGCACCTTGGGTCGGCACGACCATCATTCAGGCCAAGCACACCATCGGCTACAACCGCAATTTTTCGGAGCCTGATTTTTTCAGTACAACAGGGAAAAATACGGTGCTTGGCAAGGACATTCCGCGCGTCAAGAAGCTGCGTGAAGGCAGGCAGCTCGATCATTACATGCCTTACTTTCCGCAGGTCGAGTCAGCAATATAGCGTGAATTTCCGGGTCAGGCCGT
>CAZADK010000836.1:0-1795 GCA_964483855.1 uncultured Rhodoferax sp. | reverse complement strand
TCTCGCCGAAGAGGGCGACCAGCACATTGGCGCCGGTGACCTCTTTCTTGCCGCTGCCGGTGGACTGCACATGCATGATCGCGCGCTGGATCACGCGCTGGAATCCAAGCGTGGGCTGGGTATCGACGTCGTCGGAGCCGGCCACCTGGGGCGTGTTGTCCTTGATGAACGTCGACAGCGATTTGCGCAAATCGTCGATGTTGGCAGAGCAGGCCCGCAACACCTCGGCTGCGCTCGGATTGTCGAGCAAGGCCAGCAGCAGATGCTCCACCGTGATGAACTCGTGACGCTGTTGGCGCGCCTCGACAAACGCCATATGCAGGCTAACTTCCAGTTCCTGGGCAATCATGTGCTTTCCTTTGCCTTGCGTTGATGCTTTACTGTAATCTGAATTGAATGCCCGACCCGGCCGGCGCGAAAAACTTACAACTCGACCGGCTCACTGACACACTGCAGCGGATGTCCTGCCTTGTGCGCCGCATCCTGGACCTGGTCCACCTTCGTGGCGGCGACATCCTTGCTGTAGACGCCGCAAACACCACGTCCCTCGAGATGAATCTTGAGCATGATCTGCGTCGCCGACTCCAAATCCTTGCTGAAGAATTCCTGTATCACGACCACCACGAACTCCATCGGTGTGTAGTCGTCGTTGAGCATCACCACCTGGTACATCTGCGGCGGCTTCACCTTCTCGGTCTTGCGCTCGGCGACGACGGAATCACCGTCGTCTGTCCTGGGCAGCTGTACCGGGTGGGTCGGGTTTTTTGCGGGGACCTTGGTTGCCATCGGGAGATTCTATCGACCGTCCGATAGAAGCGCCGGACACGGAGAAATTGGTGCCGCCACCCACGGAAATCAAGGGTGCCTCAAAAAAAATGCATCCCGCGACCCGCAGAGCCCAGGGCGACGGCTTCGCGCCGACACTGCGTGTCGGCGGCCGGATTACATGTGCTCGATCATCACCTGACCAAAGCCGGAGCAGCTGACCTGGGTCGCACCGTCCATCAGGCGCGCGAAGTCGTAGGTGACCTTCTTGCTCAGAATGGACTTTTCCATCGACGAAATGATCAAGTCAGCCGCCTCGACCCAGCCCATATGGCGCAGCATCATCTCGGCCGACAGGATTTCGGAACCCGGGTTCACATAATCCTTGCCGGCATATTTTGGCGCCGTGCCGTGGGTGGCCTCAAACATCGCGATGGTGTCGCTCAGGTTCGCGCCAGGCGCGATGCCGATGCCGCCGACCTGGGCCGCCAGCGCGTCGGACACGTAGTCGCCGTTCAGGTTCAGCGTGGCGATGACGCTGTATTCGGCTGGGCGCAACAGGATCTGCTGCAGAAAAGCGTCGGCGATGCTGTCCTTGACGATGATCTCCTTGCCCGTTTTCGGGTTCTTGAACTTGCACCACGGGCCGCCGTCGATCAGTTCGGCACCGAATTCCTTCTGCGCCAGGCCATAAGCCCAGTCACGGAAGCCGCCTTCGGTGAATTTCATGATGTTGCCCTTGTGCACGATGGTCACGCTGGGCTTGTCGTTGTCGATCGCGTACTGGATCGCCTTGCGCACCAATCGCTCGGTGCCCTCACGCGACACCGGCTTGATGCCAATGCCCGACGTGGCAGGGAAACGAATCTTCTTGACACCCATCTCTTCCTGCAGGAACTTGATCAGTTTCTTGGCCTTGTCCGACTCGGCCTCGAACTCGATGCCGGCGTAGATGTCTTCGGAGTTCTCGCGGAAGATCACCATGTGGGTCTTCTCGGGCTCCTTGACCGGGGACGGCACACCCTTGAAG
>CAZADK010000835.1:0-1796 GCA_964483855.1 uncultured Rhodoferax sp. | reverse complement strand
GTCAGGGAGATTGCGGTCGGGATCGGCGACAAGATCAACATCGGCGACTTGATCGCGGTCGTGCAGGCCACGGGTGGTTCGGCCGCTGCCGCGCCTAGATCCCCGGCGCCGTCCACGGTATCCGCGGCGCCTGCCAAGGCGGACACGCCTGCGCCCGCGCCCTCGGCTGCACCGGCGGCTGTCCATGACCCGTCGACCCCGGTGCGAGTCGGTTTGCCCCATGCCTCGCCCTCGGTGCGCAAGTTTGCGCGCGAGCTCGGTGTGCCCCTGGACGAGGTCAAGGGCAGCGGTGCAAAAGGCCGAATCACCGGCGAGGACGTGCAGACATTCACCCGCGCCGTCATGGCGGGTGCGAACCAGACCCGTGCGGCCGCTGCCAAGGCCGGTATCGGGGGCGCGGCCGACAGCGGCGCGGCGCTGGGCCTGATCCCGTGGCCAAAGGTGGATTTCACCAAGTTCGGCCCGGTCGATCGCAAGGACATGTCGCGCATCAAGAAGATCACCGGCGCCAACCTGCATCGCAACTGGGTCATGATTCCGCACGTCACCAACCACGACGATGCGGACATCACCGACCTGGAGGCGTTCCGCGTCTCGACCAACAAGGAAAACGAGAAGTCCGGCGTCAAGGTCACGATGCTCGCGTTCCTGATCAAGGCTTGCGTGGCGGCGCTGCGCAAGTTCCCCGAGTTCAATTCCTCGATCGATGGCGACCAACTGGTCTACAAGCATTACTATCACATCGGTTTTGCGGCCGACACGCCCAATGGGCTGATGGTTCCCGTGATCAAGGATGCCGACAACAAAGGCATCATGCAGATCTCGCAGGAGATGGGCGAGCTGGCCAAGAAGGCCCGCGAGGGCAAACTCGGTCCGGGCGAGATGTCCGGTGCCAGTTTCACGATCTCCTCGCTGGGTGGTATCGGTGGGCGTTATTTCACGCCCATCATCAATGCGCCGGAAGTTGCCATCCTGGGTGTGTGCCGCTCCACGATGGAGCCGGTGTGGGACGGCAAGGCCTTCGCGCCCCGGCTGATGCTGCCGCTGTCACTGAGCTGGGACCACCGTGTCATCGACGGTGCGGCTGCGGCCCGCTTCAACGTCTACCTGGGGCAGATCCTGGGCGACTTCCGAAGGGTGCTGCTCTAGGCGGCAGTTCCCGGGCGACTTGTGCAGGGTGCCGCGGCAGGAGGCAGGTTCGGGCGACGGGCACGTTCCAGGCGCCGGCAGATTGACAAACGACGACAAGAGGGGCGTTCACATGGCGCAGATGGAGATCAAGGTTCCGGATATTGGCGACTTCGACGAAGTCACGGTGATCGAATTGATGGTCAAGCCGGGAGACACCATCGCACCGGAGCAGTCACTGATGACGGTCGAGAGCGACAAGGCGTCGATGGAGATACCCGCCTCGCACGGCGGCGTGGTGGGTGAGCTCAAGGTCAAGCTCGGTGACAAGGTCGCCCAAGGGTCGGTGATCCTGGTGCTGGAAACGTCCGACGCGCCGGCAGCGGCCGAGGCCACCGCCCAGCCGAAGGCCACTGCGTCAGCGCCGCAGATGGCTGCTGCAGCCAACCCGGTGGCCAAGAATGCTGTATCCGCCGCTGCCCCGGCATACGCAGGCAAGAGCGACCTTGATTGCGACCTGCTGGTGCTTGGCGCCGGACCGGGCGGGTATTCGGCCGCCTTCCGCGCCGCCGATCTGGGACTCAAGGTGGTGTTGGTCGAGCGGTACGCGTCGCTCGGCGGCGTGTGCCTGAATGTCGGCTGCATCCCGTCCAAGGCCTTGTTGCACG
>CAZADK010000834.1:0-1797 GCA_964483855.1 uncultured Rhodoferax sp. | reverse complement strand
GGCCGCCCCAAGTTTCCTCGCACCCCCTCGGGGGGCCTGGCGCAGCCAGGGTTGGAGGCGCTCAACAGGATCATCGGGTCATTATGGCGTCGGCCCGGTGCAGGCCGCATAAAATCGCTACTCCTGCGTGACACCGCCACTGTCCAACCGAAAGCCCCAGAACATGACACCTGAAGAGATCCTCGAGCTGCACGGCCCACGCGAAGCGATGGAGTACGACGTCGTCGTGGTCGGTGGCGGACCCGCCGGACTGGCCACCGCGATCCACCTCAAGCAGTTGGCCGCCGCGACGCAGAAGGAACTCTCGGTTGTGGTGCTGGAAAAAGGCTCGGAACCCGGCGCGCACATTCTGTCGGGGGCAATCATGGATCCGAAGGCGTTGAGCGAACTGATTCCCGACTGGAAGGCTCGCGGCGCGCCATTGACGCAGCCCGTCACCGACGATGCGATGGTTTTCCTGGGCGAAAAGTCCTCATTTCGCACACCCAATTTCCTGTTGCCGGCCTGCCTGCAGAACCACGGCAACTACATTGTCAGCCTGGGCTCGGTGACCCGCTGGATGGCCGAGCAGGCCGAGGCGCTGGGCGTCGAGATATTCCCGGGCTTCCCCGCCGCCGAGGTGCTGTACAACGAAGATGGGTCGGTCAAGGGTGTCGCAACCGGCAACATGGGTGTCGGCAAGGACGGCCAGCCCGGTGACAGCTTCCAGCTCGGCATGGAATTGCACGCCAAGTACACGGTATTTGCCGAAGGCGCGCGCGGCCATCTGGGCAGGCAGCTGATTGCGCGCTTCAAGCTCGACGCCGACAGTGACCCGCAGACTTACGGCCTCGGCGTCAAGGAGCTGTGGGAGATCGACCCTCAGCGCCACGAACCCGGCTTCGTGCTGCACACCGCCGGCTGGCCGATGGACAACGACACTTACGGCGGCGCCTTCCTGTACCACTTCGACGACAACAAGGTCGCGCTGGGCTTCATCACCGGCCTGGACTACAGCAATCCCTACCTCAGCCCATTCGAGGAGTTCCAGCGCTGGAAGACCCATCCGAATATCCGCTACTACCTTGAAGGCGACGAGGCCAAGGGCGTCAAGCCGGGCAAGCGCATCGGGTACGGGGCTCGTGCGATCACCGCCGGCGGCCTGCTCAGCCTGCCCAAGACCGTGTTCCCTGGCGGCGCGCTGGTCGGCTGCGAAGCCGGCTACCTGAACGTCAGCCGCATCAAGGGCAGCCATGCGGCCATCAAGACCGGCATGCTGGCTGCACAGGCGGCATTCGACGCGATTGGCGCAGGTCGCCAGCACGACGAACTCACGGCCTATCCGCAGGCGTTCGAGAAGAGCTGGCTGCACGCGGAGTTGAACAAGGCACGCAACTTCAAGACCTGGTTCAAGAAGGGCTTGACGGTGGCCACGGTGATGAATGGCATCGAGCAGTTCGCGCTGCGCGGCAATATCCCCTGGACACTGCACCGCGACAAGCCGGACCATGTCTACCTCAAGCCGGCCGCCGATTGCAAACCCATCGTCTATCCCAAGCCCGATGGCAAGCTGACGTTCGACCGGCTCTCCAGCGTGTTCATCAGCAACACCAACCACGAGGAGCAGCAACCCGCACACCTGACGCTCAAGGACGCGTCGGTTCCGGTGGGCATCAACCTGGCCAGATACGCCGGGCCCGAGGCACGGTACTGCCCGGCCGGTGTCTATGAGTATGTCAAGAACGACGACAACACCGACCGGTTGCAGATCAATGCGCAGAACTGCGTGCACTGCAAGACCTGCGACATCAAGGACCC
>CAZADK010000833.1:0-1799 GCA_964483855.1 uncultured Rhodoferax sp. | reverse complement strand
GCCGCATGGCTGGCCAAGCCGGCAAACAGCAGCTACTTTTGCGGCCCCGTCCACATCACGCGAGTGCAAGCGTGGCGCGCCGCTCATCCGGGCTATAGCCGCTCAAAGCCCGTAAAGCGCCCCGCCCCAAAAGCGTTACAAGATTGCTCAGTCTCGCAAGTGAATGATTCCATTGAGGAAACTTGCATTCGTACCGAGATACCTGAACCCAGCGCTGCACCAGCGTTACAAGATATCTGGAATGCCTCAGGCCCAATACTGGCGGGGCTTGTAGCCCATTTGTTCGACTTGACGTTACAAGAGGACATCGACACCACCACCCGTCGGCTTGTACAACTTGGCTCTGACCTCATCAACCGGAGCCACTATGAGAATCGACAAACAAGTGCTGCGCCCTGCGCGGCTACGCCAGGTACCTGATCAATTTAGCTGGGTCGACCAGTCCCTCGTGCAATGGGGCCTGATCGACCGCATGGATGCGCGGTGCTGCGCGTTATACCTGTTTTTGGTGACTGTGGCCGATGCACAGGGCATGAGCTACTACGGCGCCACCACACTGGCCAAACGGCTGCACCTGAGCGCTGTGGAGCTCGATGCGGCACGTGCTGGCCTGATCGAGCTTGACCTCATCGCCTACCAGGCCCCGCTGTACCAGGTGCTCGCCCTGGGCGCACCTGCAGCACCGCGCACGCCGCCAGCTCTTGCAATCGCACCAGTGCCGCGCAGTCCTGCTGTGCCAGGTACCGCCAGGGCTGGCCCCATCAGTCTGGCCCAACTCATCGCCTTGGAGAGAAGCCATGCTCAAGTATGAAACCTTCTGCCAGATCAAAGACCATCTGGGACGTCAAAGTCTGACGGTGTCCCAAACGGCGCGAGCTCTGGGCTTGAACCTGCGCACCGTGACCAAATGGGCTCAGATTGAGCAGTACTGCCAGCGCCAGGGCATCATTCGGGCGGGCAAGCTCGATGCCTTCAAAGGCCAGATCGTGCGCTGGCTCGACACCCACCCGTACAGCGCCCAGCAGATTTACCAGCGTCTGTGTGAGGCGGGCTACGTGGGCGGACGCACCATCGTCAAAGATTATGTGCAGCGTATTCGACCCAAGCCCCCAGCGGCCTTTCTCACGCTGAATTTCGAACCTGGTGAGGCCGCCCAGGTGGACTGGGGCGACTACGGCACCATTGCGGTGGGCTCGACCATGAAACGCCTGAGCTTCTTTCTGATGGTGCTGTGCTACAGCCGGCGCATGTACCTCGAATTCGCGGTCTCACAAACATCCGAGTTCTTTTTGCAGTGCCATGAGAACGCATTTGCCGCCTTTGGCGCAGTCCCGAGCCGCCTGATTATCGATAACCTGAAGTCAGCCGTGTTGCGCCGCCATGTCGGTGTCGCTCCGGTGTTCAACCCGAAGTATCTGGATTTCTCACGCCACTGGGGCTTTGACATCACCGCGTGCAATGTGCGTGCCGGCTACGAGAAGGGGCGGGTCGAGAACGGTGTGGGCTATGTCAAGAAGAATTTCCTGGCTGGCTTGCAACTCGCCGATTTCAAGGCCATGGCCCCGGCGGCTCAGTTGTGGGTTGATGCGGTGGCCGATGTGCGTGTGCATGAGTCCACCCATCAGCGCCCGATTGATCGCTTTGAGGAAGAACGCGCCAAATTGAAACCGCTGAATCCGGCCGGTTTTGATTTGGCACGGGTGTGCCTGGTGCGCGCGACCAAGCAGTTTCGCGTGGCGCTGGACTCCAATCATTATTCGGTGCCGGCACGTTTTGCTGGTGCTCGTCTGACGCTCAAG
>CAZADK010000832.1:0-1805 GCA_964483855.1 uncultured Rhodoferax sp. | reverse complement strand
ACCACGCCCGGGTCGGCGCCGGGGACGCCGCGCGACTGCTGGGATTCCAGCTGACCTTTTTCCGCGCCCGCGTCCCGGCAACCCGGAACATGCGCTCGCGCTTCGCCGCCCGCCAGCTGCTGTTCGCGCATGCGGCGGTGACCGACGTGCAGGGCCGGCGCTTCTGGCACGACCAGCGTATCGCACGCGCCGGTTTCGAGGTGGCCGAGGCCAGCGAGACCGACACCGACTTGCGCCTGGGCAACTGGTCGCTGATGCATGACACCGGCAACTACCGCACGCGGATCACGTCTCGGGAGTTCAGCCTCGAGCTCGACTTCACCAGCACGCAGGCGATATTGCTGCAGGGCGACCGGGGCTGGTCACGCAAGGGCCCGAAGCCGCGGCAGGCAAGCTTCTATTACAGCCGCCCGCAGCTGGCGTTCAGCGGGCATATCAACCTCCTGGGTCAGCGGCTGGCGGTGCAAGGCAATGGCGCACGTGGCACGGAGCCAGGCCGGTTTGTTCCGGGCAGTGGCTCGGCCTGGCTGGATCATGAATGGAGCAACAGCGTGCTGGATCCCGAGGCGGTCGGATGGGACTGGGCCGGCATCAACCTGTTCGACGGCAGCGCGCTGACGGCATTTCGCATCCGCGACAAGGCCGGCGCGACCCTGTGGGATGGCGGCTCGTTCCGGCACCCCAGGCTCAACGATGGCATCAAGCCCTATGTGTTTGGCCGCGGCGAAGCCGTATTCCAGGCCGTGCGGAGCTGGAAAAGCCCGCTGACCAACACCACCTATCCGGTCGAATGGCTGCTGCGCACGCCAGCCGAAAACTACCTGCTGCGCGCGCTGCTCGACAACCAGGAACTGGACAGCCGCAACTCGACCGGCGCGATCTACTGGGAAGGCCTGTGCGATCTGTTCGACAGTCAGCGCCAGCATGTCGGGCGCGGTTACCTGGAACTGACCGGCTACGCCAAACCCCTGGTGTTGTAGCAGCGCCGCCTGCCGCACACGCGAAGGCCTGTCAATAACCGACAATCTGCGGTTTGCAAACACCTTGGGCCTGCGCGCATGGGCAAAGCAGACGCGCCGACCCTTTCCCCATGACCCTTCCTGCATGAGTTCCGAACGCTCCAAGGCGACCTCTCCGCGATCGCTGTCCGGCCTGGGGCCGTTTCTGAGGCCCTACCGCGGCCGGATCCTGCTCGCGGCCCTCTTCCTGGTGCTGGCAGCGGTCACCACGCTGGTTTTTCCGCTGGCGCTGCGCAGCCTGATCGACGGCGGACTGATCGGCGCGGGGACTGCATCAGGCCTGGCCTCGGACCCAGGTGCGCGCGTCATGGCCCTGCGCGAACACTTCGTCGACCTGTTCCTGGTAGCGGTGGCGCTGGGCCTGTTCTCGGCCGCGCGTTTCTACATGGTCAGCTGGCTCGGCGAACGTGTCACCGCCGACCTGCGCAATGCGGTCTACAGCCATGTGTTGCGCCAGAGCCCGGAATTCTTCGAGACCACGCAGACCGGCGAGGTGCTCAGCCGCCTGACGGTCGACACCACCCTGGTGCAGACGGTCGTCGGCTCCTCGCTGAGCATGGGGTTGCGCAACACCGTGATGGGCATCGGCGCCTTGCTGATGCTGATCTGGACCAACCCCTACGTGATGATTCAGGTGCTGGGCCTGCTGGTCGTCATCGTGTTGCCCAGCCTGTGGTTCGGCCGCCGGGTGCGCAAGCTCTCGCGCGCCAGCCAGGACCGGGTGGCCGACAGCAGCGCCATCGCGGCCGAGGTGCTCAATGCGATCCCGGTGGTGCAGAGTTATGT
>CAZADK010000831.1:0-1808 GCA_964483855.1 uncultured Rhodoferax sp. | reverse complement strand
GTACGGTCTCGAAATGCTTCAGCGAGGCCTCGCCCAGGAAGCCCAGCAGCTGCGGTGCCTGCGCGACCATCTCCTGCATCGCCGGGTTCTTGGTGTCCAGGATCCGCAGCGGATTGGTGCGCAGGCGCCGCTGGGCATCGGCGTCGAGCAACCCTGCATGGCGCTCGAAATGGGCAATCAGAGCCACCCGGTGCTGCTGGCGCTCGGCCACAAGGCCCAGGCTGTTCAGCTCTACCCGCACACCGGGCAGCCCGACGCGCTCGAGCAGATGCGATGCCAGCACGATGAGTTCCGCGTCGACCTCGCCGCCGGCAAACCCGAGTGCCTCGGCACCGACCTGGTAGAACTGCCGGTAACGTCCGCGCTGAGGACGCTCGTGGCGGAACATCGGGCCGACGTAATACAGTCGCTTGCCACCGTCGTACGTCAGGTTGTGCTCGATGGCGGCCCGCACCACGCCAGGGGTGTTCTCGGGACGCAGGGTCAGCAGTTCGCCGTTGAGCCGGTCCTCGAACGAATACATCTCCTTCTCGACGATGTCGGTTGTCTCGCCGGTACCCTTGACGAACAGCTGGGTGTGTTCCAGGATCGGTGTGCGGATCGCGCCATAAGCGTATTGGCCCATGACTTCGCGTACATGCTGCTCGAACCATTCCCACTGCGCCGATTCGGGCGGAAAGATGTCATTCATGCCCTTGACCGCGGCGAGCTTGCGCGTGCGGGCCGACGCTGGCGGGGTCACGGTGCCGCCGGACATGGTCAGTCGACCTGCGCCGGCGCGCCGGCCCCGCCGAATCGCTGAGCGATGTAGTTTTCCACCACGGTCTGGAAATCGCGCGCGATCGACTCGCCACGCAAGGTCATGCGTTTTTCGCCGTCGATGAACACCGGAGCCGCCGGCGCCTCGCCGGTTCCGGGCAGGCTGATGCCGATATCGGCGTGTTTGCTCTCGCCCGGGCCGTTGACGATGCAGCCCATCACGGCCACTTTCATCTTCTCGACCCCAGGGTACTTCTCGCGCCAGACCGGCATCTGCGCGCGCAGGAAGTTGTCGATCTGCTGCGTCAGCTCCTGGAACGTGGTGCTGGTGGTGCGCCCGCAACCCGGGCACGCGGTGACGCTGGGCACGAAGGATCGCACACCGAGCGCCTGCAGTATCTCGGAGGCGACCACGACTTCCTGGGTTCGCGCCTCGCCCGGCGCGGGTGTCAGCGAGACACGGATGGTGTCGCCAATACCTTCCTGCAGCAAGATGGACAAGGCCGCACTGGAGGCGACGATGCCCTTGGTGCCCATGCCGGCCTCGGTCAGTCCCAGGTGCAAAGCGTAGTCACACCGCCGCGCCAATGCCCGGTACACGGCAACCAGGTCCTGCACACCGCTGACCTTGCACGACAGGATGATCTGGTTCGGATCCATGCCCATCGCGCTTGCCCGCTGCGCGGACCCGACAGCCGACTGGATCAGTGCCTCGTACATCACCGACCTGGCGTCCCACGGCGTGGGGCGAGCGGCGTTGTCGTCCATCAGTCGCGCCAGCAGTTCCTGATCCAGGCTGCCCCAGTTCACACCGATGCGCACCGGCTTGTTCCAGCGCATCGCGGCTTCGATCATCTGGCCGAACTGCTTGTCGTGTTTGTCGCCCTTGCCCACGTTGCCCGGGTTGATCCGGTACTTGGACAGGGCCTGCGCACAAGCCGGGTAGTCGGAGAGCAGACGGTGGCCGTTGTAGTGGAAATCGCCGACCAGCGGCACATCGATGCCCATGCGATCGAGTTGTTCGCGAATCGGCTCAACCGCCTCGGCTG
>CAZADK010000830.1:0-1808 GCA_964483855.1 uncultured Rhodoferax sp. | reverse complement strand
TGCCTGGACCACACCTTCGCCGGCAAGGTCACCTCGTGCCTGGTGAACCCGCGTGCCTGCCACGAGACGCTGCGCAACATCGCTCCAGCCAGGTCCAAGGGTCGCCTTGCGGTGGTCGGCGCCGGCCCCGCCGGCCTGAGTTTCGCCACGACCGCCGCGCAGGGTGGTTTCGACGTGACCTTGTTCGACGCGGCCGACGCGATCGGCGGCCAGTTCAACATCGCCAAGCAGATTCCGGGCAAGGAGGAGTTTGAAGAGACGCTGCGTTTCTACCGGCGCCAGATCGAACTGACCGGGGTCACGCTCAGGCTCGGCAAACCGGTCCTGGCTCAGGAGTTGGTCGATGCCGGGTTCGAGCAGGTCGTGCTGGCCACCGGCGTGACAGCGCGGCTACCGGCCATCGAGGGTATCGACCATCCCACGGTGCGCGGCTACCTCGACGTGTTGCGCGACAAATGCGCGGTCGGCCAGACCGTGGCCCTGATCGGCGCTGGCGGCATCGGGTTCGACGTGGCCGAATACCTGCTGCACAGCGGCACCAGCCCCAGCCTGGATCCGGCCAAATTCTTTGCCGAGTGGGGCGTCGATACCGGTTATGCGCACCGCGGCGGCTTGAAGCCCGCCCACATCGAGCCCAGCCCACGCAAGCTGGTGCTGCTGCAACGCAAGGCCAGCAAGGTCGGCGAGGGCCTGGGCAAGACCACCGGCTGGATCCATCGCACCTCGCTCAAGCACCGCCATGTCGAGATGATCCCGGGGGTGAGCTACCGCAGGATCGACGACGCCGGGCTGCACATCACCGTGGAAGGGCAGGACCGGGTGATCGCCGCCGACACCATCGTCGTGTGCGCTGGCCAGGTGCCGCAACGCGAATTACAGGCTGCGCTGCAGGCCGCCGGCGTCAAAGTGCACCTGATCGGCGGCGCCGACAAGGCCACAGAACTCGATGCCAAACGCGCCATCTTGCAGGGATTCGAATTGGCGGTCGCGCTGCAGGCGCTGCCCGCCGCCGCCACCCCTACATCTAGCCCCGCGGCGACCGGCACACCATCCGCCGCCGCCGGAGTCAACCAGATGACCTACAAGACCCTCACCGTCACGCTCGAGAACCATGTCGCCACCGTGCGGTTGAACCGGCCGGAAAAAGCCAACGCGATGAACGCCGACATGTGGCAGGAGATCCGCCAGGCCTTTCGCTGGGTCGATGACACGCCCGAGGCCCGCGTCGCGATCCTGGAAGGCGAAGGCAAACTCTTCACGGCGGGTATCGACCTGGAGATGATGATGGGTGTCGGCGCCTTGATCCAGAACGACTGCGAAGCCCGCATGCGCGAGAACCTGCGCCGGCTGATCCTGGATATGCAGGACACCTTGAGCAGCCTGGAGCGTTGCCGCAAGCCGGTGCTGGCCGCCATCCACGGCAGCTGCATCGGCGGGGGCATCGACCTGGTCACCTGCGCCGACATGCGTTACTGCTCGCTCGATGCGGTTTTCTCGATCAAGGAGATCGATCTGGGAATGACTGCCGACGTCGGCACGCTGCAGCGCCTGCCCAGACTGATCGGGGAAGGCATGGCACGCGAACTCGCCTACACCGGCCGGCGCTTCAGTGCCGCCGAAGCGCGCGAAATGCGCCTGGTCAACACGGTGTTCGATTCGCGCGAGGCACTGCAGGCCGGCGTGCGGGAGCTGGCCGCCACCATCGCGGCCAAGTCGCCGCTGGCGATCCGCGGAACCAAGGAGATGATCACCTATGCGCGTGACCACTCGGTGGCCGACAGCCTGAACTACAACGCGACCTGGAACGC
>CAZADK010000829.1:308-1813 GCA_964483855.1 uncultured Rhodoferax sp. | reverse complement strand
GCCAAACTCTCCGGCATCGGCTGCAGTTCCAAGACACCGGACTATTTCCTGGGTGCGTCGCACGGTTTCAACACCGTGCACGGGCGCATGCCGTCGGTGCTGACCGGCGCCAATCTGGCCAATCGCGACTTGCTGTATCTGGGTGTGTCGGGTGATGGCGACTCGGCCTCGATCGGGCTTGGACAATTCGCGCACAGCCTGCGCCGTGCGGTGCGCATGGTCTACATCGTGGAGAACAATGGCGTCTACGGCCTGACCAAGGGCCAGTTTTCGGCCACCGCCGACCAGGGTTCACGCAGCAAGAAGGGCATCGTCAACAGCGAAAGCCCGGTCGATCTGGTGGCCATGGCGCTGCAGCTGGGCGCGACCTATGTCGCGCGCAGCTTCTCCGGCGACAAGCAGCAGCTGGTGCCCATCATCAAGGGCGCGATCGGCCATGGCGGCGCCGCGTTCATTGACGTGGTCAGCCCCTGTGTCGCATTCAACAACCACGCCGGCAGCACCAAGAGCTACGACTATGTGCGCGCGCATAACCAGGCGGTGAGCCGGGTCGACTTCATCGATCCGGCGCAGCCCGTCGAGACCGAGATCGCGCCGGGCGCGGTGATCGAGCTCGACCAGCCCGACGGCAGCCTCTTGCGCCTGCGCAAGCTGCATCCCGATTACGACCCGACCGACCGCCTGGCGGCGATGAACCATGTGCAGACCCACCAGGCCATGGGAGAGGTGGTGACCGGATTGCTCTACGTGGACCGGTCGGCGAGGGACCTGCATGCGGCGCTGCATACCAGCGTCACCCCGCTCAATCACCTGGGTATCGACCGCCTGTGCCCGGGTGCGGATGCGCTGGCGCGACTGAACAAGTCACTGCGATAGCCGCGTCTGCCGGCAGCCGCCTGTTCCGGCGAGGCGAGGGCGCCGTGAGCGGTGGACCGCTCTGCGCTGCCATCGGCAACGTCATCATTCACTTTGGCGCAATGCACGTGCCCTGGCTTGGGCCTGCGCAAGCACCTCGCGTCTGCGTTCGGCCGACGCTGCCCGATTGCCGTCCGACGCAGCCGTGGCAACCGGCGGCGCATCCGCTTCAAGATCGGCAGGCGCCGCCAATCCCCGGGCGACGTCGCGTTCGCGCCGTGCCGCATGGAATTCGTAACGGGTACGGGCCTGCGCGGCCAGCGCATCGGACCAGGCGTCCCATCCGGTCGACTCACCGCTCGCGTTCTCCAGCACAATGCAGTCGACCGGACAGGCCGGGATGCACAGTTCACAGCCGGTGCAATACGGCTCGATCACGGTGTGCATGCGTTTGTGGCTGCCGACAATCGCGTCGGTGGGACAGGCGTTGATGCACAGGGTGCAACCGATGCACCAGGCTTCGTCGATGAAGGCCACTGTCCGGGCGGTTTCCGGGCCATTGTCCAGGTTCAGCGGCAATGCGGGCTGCCCGGTGATGGCGGCCAGCCGCGCGATGCCCTCGACACCACCCGGCGGACATTGGTTGATCG
>CAZADK010000829.1:0-298 GCA_964483855.1 uncultured Rhodoferax sp. | reverse complement strand
GCGCAATCCGGGTAGCCGCAACGGGTGCACTGCGTCTGAGGCAGAGCCGCCAGGATCCGTTCTGCCAGACGCACCATCGGCCTGTTTGTTGCCGTGTGCCTAGCGCTTGGCTGCTGGGCGTTTTTTGGCGGCACTGGCCGTTTTTCTGGCCGATGCCGCAGCCGCCGATGGGGCAGCGACTGCCCCGTGCCCACCCGCTGCCGGGTTGCTGCGTGCGCGAAGCGTTGCGGCAGGGGGCTTTGCCAAGGCAGGGCGGAGCGCGGCGTGGTGCTCCAGGATGAAGGCCTTGACCTGCGGA
>CAZADK010000828.1:0-1813 GCA_964483855.1 uncultured Rhodoferax sp. | reverse complement strand
GCTGGCGTGGGAGCTCGGAAATCCGGCTGAGCCGGCATGTGGCAGCCAGGTCGTGCCCAGGCCGATCGTGAAGGGCCGGGGCATGGGAAGCATCGCCTTGATGCCGCGGGCACACATCCAGGCCAGTATCATCGCCAGCAGCACGCGGATCAACGCGATCCGTGCCCGCGGTCCGCCTACCAGCGCGGCTCCCAGGCAGCCTGCCACCAGCCACTGCGGCAGCTGTTCGGAGGCGAAGCGGGCCAGCGCTAGCACCCAGGCGGGTGATGTGGCCGTGGCATTGACCCAGAGAAACAACTCGGTATCGAGATGAAACATGGTGGCTGCTCGCTCAGTCGTTGCCCATGCGCCGGGCGGTCTGGCGCGACAACTGCCGCAGCAGCATGCCATGGTGGACCAGGGCCGCGATGACCCAGCTGATCCAGCCGGTCCACAAGGTGTGGCTGAGGTAATGTGCGCCGCGCACCTGTTGCGCCAGGCCGATGCCGAGCGCGGCGATCAACGTGACGATTAGCCAGATGCGCGCGTGCCGCGGGCTGGTAGCGCGCAACCAGAAATAGCCGGGCAGGAAGCAGAATGCCGCCGACGCATGGCCGGCCGGGAAACATTTGCCGACACCACCGTCGCGCATGCTCCAGTCCCAGTGCGACACATACGACGCGATGCCGCCAAACTCGGCCAGGTCCCATGGGCAGCTGGTCGTGTTGACGGCCTTGAGGCTCGAGACCACCAGCAGGATCAGCATCGCAGTGATGAACATCATGGCCCGTTCGCGGCGGCTGAGCTGGCGCAATACGCCGAAAGGCCACCAGACAGCGAGCAGCAGCACCAGCTGCAGTGCCCAGGCCACGCGGCGTGCGCCTTGGTGCAGTACCTTGGACCAGAGCCAGTGGTCGCGCAACGCAAAACCGGACGGTGAGCCGAACCAGCGCGCCATGACCAAGTCCAGTCCGCCGAGGTCCCAGGCGGCGAATAGCAGGAACAGCGCCACGGTGATCGCCAGTGTCTGGCGCCAGGGACGGGTGCGGTGGGGGACAAACATGGCAGGGACGAGTACAGGCAGCCTGCGCGCAGTGTCGGCAACACGCCTTAACAGCCGATTAAGGCCGGGGCCATCGGGGTCGCGCGGTAAAATTTGACGGGTTACGGGTCGGTTACGGGTTTGCGCCCAAACGGTTGGCCCGCTTTTCGGTTTCGTCAACTCAGGGGGACTCCTACCATGGCACTTGTTTCGATGCGTGAGTTGCTGGACCATGCCGCCGCCAACGGCTACGGTATTCCGGCTTTCAATGTGAACAACCTGGAGCAGGTGCAGGCCGTGATGGCCGCCGCGGACGAGGTCGGCGCACCCGTCATCCTGCAGGCCAGCGCCGGCGCCCGCAAATACGCCGGCGAGGCCTTCATCAAGCACCTGATCGCGGCCGCCATCGAGTCCTATCCGCATATCCCGCTGGTGATGCACCAGGATCACGGACAGAGCCCGGACGTGTGCCAGGGCGCGATCGACCTGGGCTTCAGCTCGGTCATGATGGACGGTTCGCTGGAGGCCGACGGCAAGACCATCGCCAGCTACGACTACAACGTCGAGGTCACCCGCAAGGTCGTCGACATGGCGCATGCCACCGGCGTCACGGTCGAAGGCGAACTGGGCTGCCTGGGTTCGCTCGAGACCATGCGCGGCGACAAGGAAGATGGCCACGGCACCGAATCCACGATGACCCGCGAACAGTTGCTGACCGACCCCGAGCAGGCCGCCGACTTCGTGCGCCGCACGCAGCTCGACGCACTGGCCATCGCCATCGGCACCAGCCAC
>CAZADK010000827.1:0-1818 GCA_964483855.1 uncultured Rhodoferax sp. | reverse complement strand
TATGTCAGCAGCGGCTTCATGAAGCCGGCGCCGTCCGGGCTGCGGGCCACGATCTACCACGCGCTGCCGACCACGACCACCTTGTGCGCCACGTTCGACGGCGTGGTGGTGGGCACCTTGTCGTTGATCCGCGAAAGTGTGTTTGGGTTTCCGCTGCAGGCCATCTTCGACCTGAAGTCGGTGCGCGCGCGCGGCGGCAAGATCGCCGAGGTGTCGGCGCTGGCGGTGCATCCGGACTTCCGCAAGACGGGCGGTGCCATCCTGTTCCCGCTGATGAAGTTCATGTACGAATACTGCACGACCTTCTTCGACACCCGGCACCTGGTGATCGCGGTCCACCCGAACCGCATCGAGATGTACGAATCGCTGCTGTTCTTCAAGCGGCTGGCGGAGAACAAGGTCGACAACTACGATTTTGCCAATGGAGCGCCGGCCGTGGGCGCGACGCTGGACCTGCGCACCGCACCGCGCAAATACAAGGAGACCTACGGCAAGAAGCCGCGGCGCAAGAACCTGCACGACTATTTTGTGCGCACCGAACTGCCGAACATCCAGTTGCCCCAGCGGCGCTACCACACGACCAACGACCCGGTGATGACGACCGATCTGCTGGACTACTTCTTCAACCAGCGCACCCAGGTCTTCGAGAATCTGACGAATCGCGAGAAGATGCTGCTGCACGCGATTTACGACCAGCCCCAGCACCAGAAGATGCTCCCCACGATGAGCGAGCCGCCCAAAAGCGGCAAGCATTTGCGACAACACCAGCGGTACTCACTCAAGTGCCCAGGCAACTTTCTGGTGCAGGGCGAGGACAACAAGCCGCTGGTGACCAGCTTGCAGGTGGTGGAGCTTTCCATATTCGGCTTCCTGGCGCATGCCGAGTCGGAGATACCGGTACGGGTCTGGGGCGATGCGACAGTCGAACTGGGCAACAACGAGCAATCGACGGTGCGGGCGATGGCCGTGCGTGGCAAGGCCTCGGGCGGAAAGATGTTTTATGGATTCACGATGGCCGAACCCGACCTGGCCTGGCGCAAGTTTGTCGGCGCCTTGACCACGGGCATCACACACGACGATCTGGAGAACGCGACCAAGTTTCTGGCCGACTGATTTGCCTGCCAGGCCGGGCGCCACCAGCGTAGCCTACTTGCGCAACCCGTCTTCGATCAGCGCCGCGACAAAACGCGAAGGAATAGCGTAGCTGATGCCCGAGGGCTGGCTCAGCGCCGACTCGCGCGAACCCTTGATGAACACCATGTTGACGACACCGAGCACCTCGCCGGACTCCGGGTCGAACAAGGGTCCGCCGCTGTTGCCCGGATAAGCCGTGCCGTCGAGCTGGAAGATGTCGAACGGGCCGGCACGCACTCCGAGAATCGTGGTCTCGTTGAGCAGCCGCGCAGTGGGGGTTGGCATGGCGGCTGGGGTGATCGAGGAGATCAACGCGCGGTGGGTGACGGTTGAGAACCCCAGCGCGCCGCCGATCGGGAAACCCATGAAGGCCACCGCCTGACCTTCGCGCACGGCATTGGAATCACCCACACGCAGCGCTGGGGCAGCAGCGCCTTCGAACCGCATCAGTGCGAGGTCGTGGACGCGGTCGACTTTCAGCACGGTGGCCTGGCGCATCGACAAATCGCCGCCTGGCCGACGCACTTGCACGACGATGGACATGCCGGCCGTGCTTTCGGTGGCCTCGGGCAACACATGGGCATTGGTGATCGCGTGGTTGCCATCGGCAACGACAAAGCCGGTGCCGCGCATGCGGAAACGGGGGCTGTCGGTGTCGCGCACGCTGCCGACGACGACGACGAC
>CAZADK010000826.1:0-1820 GCA_964483855.1 uncultured Rhodoferax sp. | reverse complement strand
ACCCGCATGTCGTGTTGCTGGGCCTGGTGTCGGGGCAACGCTCTGCGTATGCCGAGGTCTGTGATGGCGTGACGCCGCAGGACCTGCAACACGAAGAACTCGACTATCGCCGCGCCAGGGACAAGGGCGACAAGTCGCTCGAACTCTACAAGTTCTTTGTCAACGCGCTGTACGTGGCGATGACGCGAGCCGTGCAGAGCCTGACGCTCGTCGAGTCCGACACCGGCCATCCGTTGCTGGCCTTGCTGGGATTGAGGCCCGGCGAGGCCCGCTCGGGCGCGACCCAGGCATCAACCAAGGAAGAATGGGCACAGGAGGCGCGCAAGCTCGAATTGCAGGGCAAGCAAGAGCAGGCCCGCGCCGTGCGCGAAACGTTCCTCAAGGCTAAGCCGGTGCCCTGGACGCCTTGGAGCCGCGAACTGATCGAGGAGCTGGCACCCAAGGCGCTGGAGCGCGGCAACCCCAGCGCCAAGCTCAAGCAAACGTTGCTGGACTATGCCCTGTGGCACGGACAGCAGTCTTGGGTTGAACAACTCGCCAAGGCGCAGTTCCAACCCGCGCGCGTCCTGGCGCCGGACGGCGACTTTGGCTGGATCGGCGATGCGGCAATGCCGGGCGTGTGGCTGACCGATCGTGAGAAGCAGCAGCAACTCGCGCTGCGCGCCATGGCTGCGGTGCGGCACCGCCACCTGCAACCTTACGCGGCGAAGAATTTCAAGGACATCCTGCGACTGTGCGACGTGCACGGCGTCGATCACCACGCCCCTGTCGGCGCCACCGCTTTGATGCTCGCGGCAAGAGCCGGCAACGCGCCCTTGATCGAGGCCCTGCTCGAGCGGGGCGCCGATCCGACGGCCGAGGACGCATTCGGACAGACCGCCTGGCAGCAAGCCGTGAGCCGGGCCATCGAGGAGCCCTCCTTCGCAAAGAGTGCATTGGCGGCGATCTTCGAGCGCCTGGCGCCGGCGGTGATCGACGTGCAGGTCGATGGCCGGCTGATCCGCATCGAGCGTCACCAGGGCGAGTACTGGGTGCTGACGCTGATGCTGGCCGGACTCAAGACACAATGGTCTCGCTGCAGCGTGCGCTCGCTGGCGCCGTGGAAATTCGACAATGGCTACTTCGCCGAACAACTGCACCTGGTACTCGAATGCCTGCCGCCCCATTTGTGGAAAGACCAGCGGCGCAAGCGCAGTTACATCAATCAGGTGCTGGCCCGCGCCGAGGCGGGCAGCAGCTACAAGCCGGCGCGCAAACTGTGGGCCCGCACGCGCAACGGGCATTACCTGCCCAACCCCGGAATGCTGTTGCGACAGGGTGAAGGCTGGGCGCCGGTCTACGAGGTGCTCAGGCTGAACTGGATCGACCGCGGAACAGGAACCGACCAGCCGTACAACGTAAGGCCGGTGACCAGAGTGCAAAGGCTCAATGCGAGGCTCGCAGGCCAAGCGGTTGAACCCTTCTGACCGCGCTGAGGTTTGCCACTGAACTCGGCGGGAGCACGGTGCTCTCCAACCTGGTCTGGTCTGGCTGACCACCACCGACCGCCTCCGCGCACGCGTCATCCCGACGCCGGCGCCGGCCGGCGCGCATGAACTTACCCGTCGCGGAGCGAGCAGCCTGAGATGCTCTGCCCAGAAACATCCGTTCGGCAGTGCCGGCAATCGCCCCCAAACTGCCGCTCGTCATTGCGGTTTGAAGGTCAGCAATGGCAGCGAGCGGGTGCTCACGATTTGGCCGGCAAGGTCGGCAACGTGCCCGAAGCGGTCATAAAGGCGAGGGAAAAGCAGCCATTCAGACTGTCAATTGTTTCGCTTTAA